>JAPKAJ010000340.1 GCA_028825345.1 Arenicellales bacterium
ACCGTGGCTGGTGATAATCCGGTGGCCTGAGTTAGGTTTTCCAGAGTTTTACCTTCGCCCAATAACCGCAGCATAATGCAAAGGCAATGAGCATTTCCCAGCATTTTCAGGACTTGGGCAACCTTTTGTCCAGACACGTGTATCTCTTCAATTAATTAAGTATATTTAATTATATTCGTTTTTGTTAATATTGTAAATAACTATTATTATCGACTCGAACTGATGAGAGTTTTGTGGATTTACGCTTAAGTGTCGTATCCTGCGCGTTTCATCTGCTCTTGTGACAAACCCATTTCACCGGCTCTGGATCTGGATAACAGCCCATGCACCAATCCCAACCCGACAGCCATCTTATCGAAACCGAACCCTTTTATGCCGCGCAAGGACAGGAGATACCCCTATTTGAGGCAGCCTGGGTCAACCAGCTACCGGTGTTGCTCAAAGGGCCAACGGGCTGCGGCAAGACCCGCTTCATGGAGCATATGGCGTGGCGATTGAAACGGCCATTGGTGACTGTCTCGTGTCACGATGACCTGACCGCCTCGGATCTCGTGGGGCGATACCTGATTATTGGGGGTGAGACCCGTTGGATAGACGGACCGCTGGTGCAGGCCATTCGCACTGGGGCGCTTTGTTATCTCGACGAAGTCGTCGAGGCGCGCAAAGACACCACCGTGGTCATACATCCGCTGGCCGACGACCGGCGGCAACTGGCGATAGAAAAGACCGGTGAACTGCTTAGCGCGCCAGAAGAATTTTGCCTGGCAATCTCCTATAACCCAGGTTACCAAAGCGTCCTTAAGGACCTTAAGCAGAGCACACGCCAGCGCTTTGTTGCCATTGACTTCGATTACCCCCCACCCGAGCTTGAACGCGATATCGTGGTGCGCGAATCGGGCATTGATAATGAAACCGCCGTGTTACTGGTGCGTTATGCCGGCATGACCCGTAACCTCAAGGGTAATGGATTGGAAGAGGGCGCCAGTACCCGGTTGCTGGTGCACGCGGCCAAGCTGATGATCAGCGGTGTCGATCCGAAAACCGCCTGTCGCAGCGCCATCGCCGAATCGCTGACCGATGAACCGGATATGTTGGTGGCGGTAAAGGAGCTCGGCGCCTCACTCTTCTGATCTAACCCTTATCCCATATGGGCCGTGACATAATCGGCCCGTTTTTGCGCAACAAGCGATTTTACGGTAGGAGAAATTCAGCATGGGCGAGTATCACCCAGCGCCTGTCCTTGGCGTGATCGGCGGCAGCGGCCTGTATGAAATCGACGGGCTGACTAACCTACGCTGGGAGAAAATCAGCGGGCCTTGGGGCGAGCCGTCCGATGAACTGCTCTTTGGCGATCTGGACGGTGTACAGTTGGTCTTCTTGCCGCGCCATGGCCGGGGTCATCGCCACAGCCCGAGCACGATCAACTACCGCGCCAATATCGATGCCTTAAAACGGGCCGGGGTAACCGACCTTATATCGCTTTCGGCTGTGGGCTCGTTTCGCGAGGAATTGCCGCCCGGCACTTTTGTCATAGTCGATCAGTTTATCGATCGGACCTTTGCCCGGGAAAAAAGCTTTTTTGGAGCCGGAATGGTTGCGCATGTTTCCATGGCGCACCCGGTCAACCCACGACTGGGGGACTGGTGCGCGGGAGCCTGTGAGAGCGGGAATATCCCGATGCAGCGCGGGGGCACCTACCTGGTGATGGAAGGACCCCAGTTCTCGACGTTGGCTGAATCACAGCTGTACCGACAGTGGAATTGTGACGTCATCGGCATGACCAACATGCCCGAGGCCAAGCTTGCCCGCGAGGCCGAGATTCCCTATTGCACGGTGGCAATGGTTACCGATTTCGATTGCTGGCACCCTGATCATGACAACGTGGACGTCGACGCGGTTATCCGGGTATTACTGGACAACGCCGACAAGGCCCGCCGACTGGTCCGTGCGGTAGCAGCACGCCTGACCGAGCGCCCTGCGCTTTGCCCATCCGGCGATGATCGCGCTCTTGATGCCGCACTCATTACCCACCCCGATGCCCGCGACCCTGCAATGCTGACAAAGCTCGATGCCGTGGCCGGCCGTGCGCTGACCAAGGAGACATCATGAGTATCAAAAGCCTGATTCGCTCGATTCCCGACTACCCGAAAAAGGGCGTCATCTTTCGTGACATCACGACTTTGCTTCAGGATCCGTCTGGATTTCGCCGGGCCGTGGATGAGTTGGTGCAACCCTTCGCCGGTAGCGACGTTCATTGTGTTGCCGGCATCGAGGCCCGCGGCTTCATCCTCGGTGGCGCGGTCGCACACCAATTATCGCTAGGTTTTGTTGCGGTACGAAAAAAAGGCAAGCTACCCTGGCAAACCATGTCGGTCCAATACCAGTTGGAATACGGCAGCGATGAGGTGGAGATTCATACCGATAGCCTAAAAGCCGGCCAGAACGTGCTCATTGTCGATGACTTAATAGCCACCGGCGGCACCGCCTGTGCCGCGGTGGAACTGGTGCGCAGTGCTGGAGCCAACGTCATTGGTGCGAGTTTCGTCATTGACCTGCCGGATCTTGGCGGCCGCGAAAAACTTGCAGCGATGGATGTGCCGGTGCGCACGCTTATGAGCTTCGCAGGCGATTAGCTTGCAGCGTGGCGTTTCAGCTTTCTATGTTGTAATTGAATCATGTCGTGCAGCATTGCCCCCAATTTATGATTAGCAGAATT
>JAPKAJ010000341.1 GCA_028825345.1 Arenicellales bacterium
ACCGACTACTCAATTGAAACCACGTTCGTTGATACAGCCGACGCGGCGGCTGTCCGGTTAGCATTGCGCCCGAACACCAAAGTCATCTACTTCGAAACGATCGCTAACCCGACCATGAAGGTCTCAGCCATTCCGCCACTGGTGGAGATCGCCAAGGAGAGCGGCGCAATTCTGGTGTGTGACAACACTTTCGCCAGTCCCTATGTTGCCAGACCGCTGGAATGGGGCGTGGATATCGTTCTTGAAAGTGCGACCAAGTTCATCGGCGGCCACAGCGACGCACTGGGCGGCGCTATCTGCATGAAGTCAGACCGGTTGCCGGATGATTTCCTGGAACAGATTCGCTGGAACACGATGGTGAAACTGGGTTCACCGCTGGCACCGTTCAACGCGTGGTTGCTGCTACGCGGCATCCAGACACTCAGCGTTCGCCTGCAGCGACAGTGCCAATCCACAGCAAAGCTGGCGGCCTATTTCGAAATGCATCCTGCCATCGGCAAGGTGTGGTATCCCGGCCTGTCATCGCATCCACAACACGAGATTGCGAAAGCCCAGATGCCGGAATTCGGCGGCATGCTGACCTTCGAAGTCAGTGATGCTGATGCAGCGCTAAGGGTGCTGGACAACCTGGAACTCGCCTGTTTTGCCGCCAGTCTCGGTGGTGTGCGCACAACAACACAGATCCCGGCATCGATGGCATTCCTGGACGTGCCGGAACAACAACGCCAGGCGATGAACATTGCCGATGGCATGATTCGCGTTTCCACAGGGCTCGAAGACGTGGATGACCTGATTGCCGATTTTGACGCGGCACTGACAAAGGTATGAGCGCAGAGAGCCAACCAAGACAATGTCTGTGCAATTAAAAAAATCACTCAGCTTCTGGGACGTATTCGCCATCGCGCTCGGCCAGGTCATCGGCTCGGGCATTATGGTGCTCATTGGGATTGGTATTGAGTTCACCGCTTATGCGATTCCATTCGCCTTCGTACTCTCGGCCTGCCTGTCCATCATCAAGCAACTTCCCATTGCATTCATGGGCTCGGCAATGCCGGCAACCGGCGGGCTGTACGTGTACTGCAAGCGAATTCTCGGCCCGCAGATCGGGTTCTTCTACCTCGCCATTCTCCTGGTTACACATATCCTGATTGCACTGTTTGCCCTTGGCTTTGCATCCTACGCGGTGGCGCTCGTACCCGGCCTTAATATTCGAGCCATCGCCATTGGTATCCTGCTGCTCTTCTATTTCGTTAACCTGTTTGGTGTTAAACAGGCGGCAGCCGTGCAGAAAATCATGATCCTGTTTCTGCTGTGTGGCCTTTCGTCGCTGATCTTCTTCGGCATACTGGAGGTCGATTACGCGAGGTTCACGCAGACAAAAGGCCTGTTCCCGAATGGCTGGTACGGTTTTGGCCTTGCCTGCGTTGTACTATCGTTTTCGACGGGTGGTGCCCAGTACATATCGGAGCTGGGCGGTGAGATGAAAAACCCGCACCGCGACCTGCCGCGCGCGATTATCTACAGTACGGTACTCGCGGCGGTCTTTTTTGCCCTGGTATCAATTGTCGCGGTTGGCATATTGCCAGTCGAACAGACTGCAGGAAAGCCCTTGTCGGAAGTTGCCAAAGCGATCCTGCCTGCAACGGTTTACACCGCATTTATCGTTGGTGCTGGTTTGTTTGCACTGGCCACCAGTATTAATGCCACTTTCTCCTGGGCAACAAAATCAGTGCTGATCGCCTGCGAAGATGGCTGGCTGCCGAAAGGCATTGCCGTGGTCAACAAGCGTTTCAACACACCGCATATTCTTCTAACCTTGCTGCTGCTTTTAGGCGCCGCACCAATCATCGCCGGCAAGGATCTGCGTTACATCATCATGCTTGGTGGCGGACTGGTATTCATTTATGACCTCATTCCACTCATCGCAGCTATGAATTTCGCAAAGCGACTGCCAGAGGCCTTTGCCAATGCACGTATGAACTTCTCGGAGAAGTCGCTTAAAGTCATCAGCGCCATTGGAATCTGTATTCTCCTGGGACAGGGCGCGCTTTCGTTCTCAGATATCGACCTCACAGGTTGGGCCCTGGTGGCAGGTTACATTACGCTTGTGGTGATTTACATACGCATACGATCGAAGTACAGGCAGGAGGATTCCAACACCTAACGCCGACTAATCAGCTGGAGTAGCGCCCTGCTCGGCCGTACTGCATTCAAAAAGCCTTTTCGTGAGCGCCATCGGTTTTCTTGCGATGGACTACCCCGGGGGCGTTGAACCGGATGCTCTCGGGTGTAGTGTCAATCACCGGACTGGTCCTTAGCGTCTACCGCACTGCTCACCTGCCCGCGTTCATCCCGCCACGCCGGTTCCGGCGGCACCTGTAGCCAACCCGCGCATTCACCCTCGAAAACGCCAAGCTGATCGTCTCCAGAACCGTGCGGGGTATAACCCAGCAAGGCCCGCAACCGTGCGCCAAACTTAACTGCAATATCTGGCGGTGTCTCCAGGTACTGGTTTGCTTCCTGGCGCAGCCAGCCAAGGGAGTAGGTATTTATGAGTCCCATACGGCTGCCTTCGCTCTGGTTGGCACCGCCGCCATGCCAGGTTGATCCCAGGTAGAACAAAGCTGAACCTTTGGGCATGATCGCTGAGTCCCAGTTGGAGACGTCCGGCAGATGCCAGGACCGGATAAAACGATGTGATCGCGGCACTACTCT
>JAPKAJ010000342.1 GCA_028825345.1 Arenicellales bacterium
GCCAGCAGTGGCGCTGAGCCGCTGATAAAAAGCCGCATATGTTCACAACTGGCACGATCGAAACCCTCTGTCTGCAGCAGACGTGTATAGAAAGTAGGTACGCCCATCATGACCGTGGCAGATCGCAGATGCGTCAGCACCTGCCCGGGGTCAAAGCGCGGCAGAAACAGCATGGGAATCCCGCGCAGCATGGCACAGTGCACGGCCACAAAGAGCCCGTGCAGGTGGTAGATCGGCAGGGCATGCAGCAAAACATCGGTGCCAACAAAACCCCACAAGGTCCGAAGGGCGAGGGCGTTGCTGGCCAGGTTGTCGTGGCTGAGCATGGCGCCCTTGGAGCGCCCGGTGGTACCCGAGGTGTAGATGATCGAGGCGATCTCATCGCCACTGACGGTTGTCACCGCTTTAAGAGGCGTTGCCTGATCCACTCGCTCGCGCAGGCTGCCCTGCCCGGACTCATCCAGGGTGAGCAGTGTCGCGCCTGCCGCCTGGGCAGCTTCACTCATGGTGGCTTCACGGTCAGGTCGGGCGATGAACAGCCCTGGCTGCGCATCACCCAGAAAATAGGCCACCTCAGTTGGGGTGTAGGCTGTGTTGAGTGGCACGTAGATGGCGCCCAGACGCAGCGTCGCCAGGTACAACAACAAGGCTTCTGGCGATTTATCGATCTGCGCCAGTACCCGATCACCATGACCTATGTCCAGCGAGTGCAGTGCTCCGGCGTAGCACGCCGTAGTTGCATCAATGTCGCTGTAGCGCAGACAGCGCCCGTCAGGCAGCACCAGCCACGCGGTATCGGGGTCAGCCGGGAAGTGCTGGCGAAGCAGCAGGTAAAGGTTCTGGTTCAACGATAGAGAAGGATCAACTGAGGCCAGCCGCGATTGTACCTGTGCCCGACAGTCGTGGCGCCTGTTCCGGATGCGGGGCGGCGAGTACACTTACTGGATGGTTGTGCATCATGGTGTTCAAAACGTGATTCTCGAAGGCCCAGTGTTCGATAATTTCGCCTGCGCTTTTGCATGTTGGACGTGTAGTGCGCTGCCGACACGCCCGTTGGGCTACACCTGTCGATGAAAAAAAACCTTGCCGCACTGGTCATTCATGGCATCGGCCGTCAGCGCCCGGATTTTGCTGATCAACTGATCGATGGCGTCAGCACGCAACTCGAGAAGATCGGCACAGACCCCGAGCAGGTGGCCTGGCAGCCGGTATTCTGGGACGATATTCTGCGCCCAGCCCAGAATGCCTATCTGCAGGCGGCCTACGATTCTACGGATCTGCGGGCACGACGTTTGCGCACCCTGCTGCTGAGTGCTTTGGGTGATGCGGTTGGTTATCGCCAGTTGCCCTATGGTGGTCGACGCAGTGGCGAGGAGACCCGAACCTACAATCGGGTGCTTGCTCGAGTGCGCCAGTCCATGGCAACGCTGTATAAAGATCAACTGTCCAACCGTGCTGTACCGCTGGTGGTATTGGCACATTCGTTCGGCGGGCATATTCTGTCCAATTACATTTGGGACAGTCAACAGCGCCCGGACCGTCGGTTATCACCCTTTGAGCGTATGAACTGGCTGACCGGCTTTATCACCTTTGGTTGCAATATTCCGCTGTTTACTTTTGCCTGCTCGAAGGTGCAGCCAATTCGTTTTCCACCGGCGCGCCTGCCTGCGCGCCTCAAGGGCGATGCCCGGTGGCTCAATTACTTTGATCCTGACGATGTATTGGGCTGGCCGCTCAAGCCCATCAATGCGGCCTACGCCAGCGTCGTCCACCGTGACGAACTGATCAATGTGGGCGGCCCGATCAGCGGATGGACTCCGGCTTCTCATCTTGCCTACTGGGCTGACCGCCGCTTTGCCCGGCGGGTCGCCGCTTTTCTCAACACCTTGCTGTAGTTCTTTCATTCCGGCAAATGTGATGGCCGTCACTTATCTGGGCGTTTAATCGCCTTTTCCTCCCGCTACACCCCGCATTGGTTGTGAATGTGTGACAACCATCACTGCCACAGATGCTCCAAGCGCAGATGATGCAGCTGTGAAATATCAGCAAAGGACACATAAGAGGAACATGCCATGAACACGGGCTCCACAATCATCGAATCCGGAACGAGCAACGATTCCGAGGCGATTATTGCCATGCTCAAAGACCTGCTCGAGATCGGTATACCGATAGAGCAATTAGAGCGTAGCGACAAACTTGACCTGGAGTTCGAGCATATCCAGATGTACTCCAGAGACAGCCTTATTGAAAGTACCTGAAGCCGGTCAACCGTGAATCAGATCACAGACAACCCCCCAGCAAATCTGAGACGCTAACAGCATTGTTTCCTCCTCCGCGTGTCCCCGCCTCTGGCGGGGATTTTTTTTGCGCTTCGCGCCACCCGCTGGTGCACAATGGGAGTCTGTCGAAAATACACGATACCCAGGAGAAACATGCCAACACAGCTGCTTCAGGACGCACAAGCGCTACAGGAGCGTACCGTTGCGTTGCGCCGGGAAATCCATCGTCACCCTGAGCTCGGGCTGGACCTGCCCCGTACTCGCGCAGCGGTGCTTGAGTCACTGCAGGGCCTGGATCTTGAGCTGGCACTATCGGCGACTACCAGCGGAATCGTGGCTACCCTGCACGGTGCCAAGCCCGGGCCCGCCGTGTTGTTGCGGGGCGACATGGATGCATTGCCGATGCCCGAAGATACCGGTCTGCCCTTCGC
>JAPKAJ010000343.1 GCA_028825345.1 Arenicellales bacterium
AAAAACAACCTCTCCTACCGCCTCGCCTGAGGCTCCCACGGAACGGCCATGAAACACGGTTCCATCCTCAAGGACCAGTATCGCCGGAATCACGCGGCCAAGCCTTCAGGTCGGCGCAAAAAAAAGGAGAAACCGCCTTGGTTTCTCCTTTTGATCTGGCCGAAATAATGTCTCATTCCGGGGGAAATATTCTACCGACTTGGCGGGTGAACATCAATCGTTTTCGATCATTTTTAGCCCAAGAACATCCTGCATATCAAAAAGCCCCTCTTTTTTTTGGGCGACCCACAAAGCGCAGCGCAGCGCGCCATTGGCATAAATCTCTCGACTGCTCGCCTTATGGGTAATCTCTACCCGCTCTCCCGCCCCGGCAAACCACACGCTGTGCTCGCCAACAATATCAGCAGCCCGTACCGTGGCAAATCCAATTTGCCCTTGTTGCCGAGGGCCGGTCCGTCCGTGGCGCGAAAATACTCCGTCATGATCAAGACTGCGGCCCAAAGTAGAAGCGACAACTTCGCCCATTTTCAAAGCGGTTCCCGACGGGGCATCGACCTTGTTGCGGTGATGCGCTTCAATAATCTCGATATCAACATCATCGCCAAAAGCCCCGGCCGCGATCTGAAGCAACTTGAAGCAAATGTTGACACCGACACTCATATTCGGGGCAAGCACGACCGCAGTATCACGAGATGCCTGTGAAATCAGCTCATTTTGTGCTGCATCGAACCCTGTCGTGCCAATTACCATCCGGGCATGACTCTGGGCACAATAATCAAGGTTGGCCAGACTGGCCTGGGGTGTAGTGAAATCGATCAGCACGTCAAACGCCGACCCGTCGATACTGTCACCAATAACAGGGCCGGGATCTGCTGTACCGGCAAGAGTGCCAGCAGGCTGGCCCACCGCCTCGTTACCTGGGTGCTCAAAAGCGTGACTTAAGGTCAATAGCTCATGAACCTGACAGGCTGCCACCAGCGTTCGGCCCATACGACCGGCTGCACCTGCAATCGCTACCCTCGTCACAATGAGCGCTGCCAATACAGGTCAGCGAGCATAACATTCATCCCAGTAAATCCCGGATACTATCACGCTCTTCTTGTAACTCAGCCTCAGTCAAGCGCATCCGTTCTTCACTGAACTCGTTGATGGTCAGATCATCGACAACCGAGTACTCGCCATCAGCGCAGCGGACCGGAAACGAATAGATCAGGCCGTCCTCTATTCCATAATGGCCGCGAGAGGGAATCGCCATGCTTACCCAGTCATCGTCGGTCGTGCCCTGAACCCAGGTACGCATATGGTCAATCGCGGCGCAAGCTGCCGAGGCGGCGCTGGAGGCCCCGCGGGCCTTGATAATCGCCGCACCGCGCTGCTGCACGGTCGGAATGAATTCATCCACCATCCAGTTGTTATCTACGAGATCTATCGCGGGGCGACCACCGGCCTTGGCATGATGAATATCCGGGTACTGGGTAGCCGAATGATTACCCCAGATGGTTACCCGAGAAATGTCAGTCGTAGCTACCTTGGTGCGTTCAGCCAATTGACTCATCGCCCGGTTATGATCCAGCCGGGTCATAGCGGTAAATTGTCGAGTGTCTATATCTGGTGCATTGGCCGACGCGATGAGCGCGTTGGTATTCGCCGGGTTACCTACCACTAACACTTTTATGGCCCGGTTGGCGCTGTTATTCAGTGCCTTACCCTGCGCCGAGAAGATTCGAGCATTTTCGGCGAGTAGATCCTTGCGCTCCATACCCGGCCCGCGCGGTCGCGCGCCCACCAGCATTGCAAAGTCGGTGTCGCCAAAGGCCTGCGCCGGATCATCCGAGGTCTGCACACTGCGCAACAGTGGAAAAGCGCAGTCCTCCAACTCCATGACTACGCCGCGCAGGGCATCCATGGCTGGGGGAATCTCAAGCAACTGCAAAATGACTGGCTGGTCCGGGCCCAACATATCTCCCGCTGCAATTCGAAACAACATGGCATAGCTGATCTGCCCCGCGGCACCGGTGATCGCGACCCGAACGGGGTTTTTCATCAACTACTCTCCATTTTTTTGTACATCGTGGGGAAACTACTGTTCGACATGCCGACTATATCTTTGGCACGCGGGCGAATTGTACTTATAAAATCAGTGTCACCCAAGGTGTCACCTGTCTGCACAGACAGACCAGGGTCGGGTCTTATTTGCCTTAGGACATCAGCAATGATCAATGGCACATAATGACTGGGCAGGTGGCATGGTTGAAAATTTCGCTGGTAGCGCCACCAAAAACCAGTTGACGCAGGCGACTATGGGTAAAGGCCCCTTTGACAATAAGGTCTGCCCCAAAGTCCTGCGCTTCAGAGACAATAACCTGACCCACGGTCGTGCCGCTGCTATCGCGGGTTTTGGCCTGCGCCTTGAAACCACTGGCGCGCAGGTGGGCCGTGATGAGCTCAACATCGGGCCCGGATACCAGCCCCCCCTCAACAGCCAGCACTTGCACAGCTTCGCAGGTAGCCAACAACGGTCGTGCGGCGCTCAAGGCCCGTGCGCTCTCGGTGCTACCATTCCAGGCAATGAGGATGCGCCGACCAATCGTTTCGGGTATCTCATCACTGACCAGCAACAGTGGCCGGCCGCTTTCAAACAGCAGCGCCTCGGCAGTGCTTTTCCAGTCCACATTACCGCCGGACAGATCTCTCGAAAGCACGCTAATGC
>JAPKAJ010000344.1 GCA_028825345.1 Arenicellales bacterium
TGCTTTCGTGCTGTCGTAGTTCGTGTAGAAAACAAAACCTTCTGTATCAAACTGTTTAACCAGGACCGTTCGCACGGACGGCTCGCCGTTCGATGATGCGCTCGCCAGGCTGACGGCATTCGGTGCAGGGTAGTCGGATTCGAGAGCGTACTTGAACCATGATTCAAACTGCTTCAGTGGGTCGGCCTCAAGCGAGCCACGACGCAAAGGCGCGCCTGAAAAATCTTGTTGCAATGTCTCCGGGATATCCATCACGTAATCCTCGCGTGGAGGGTTACTCGAGACAGCTTGCCTGATTGATGCAGCATCATTTAGCTGACTGTAACCGGTATGTCGGCAATCCTTTGACGCCAGAGCTTGGGACCACTCTTGTGAACCGAATCGCCTTCACTATCCACCGCCACGGTGACTGGCATGTCCTCGACCTCAAACTCATAAATCGCTTCCATGCCAAGGTCCTCAAAGGCCACGGTGCGAGCAGACCGGATGGCTTTTGACACAAGAAAAGCGGCACCACCCACGGCGATGAGGTAAATGGCTTTATTCTGTTTGATCACATCCACCGTTGCTTGACCGCGTTCCGCCTTACCGATCATGCCGAGTAATCCCATCTGGCCCAGCATCAGGTCTGAAAATTTGTCCATGCGGTTGGCGGTGGTAGGGCCTGCCGGGCCGACGATTTCACCCTTATTGGGGTCGACTGGACCTACGTAATAAATAAGTCGGTTAGTAAAATCAACACCCTCAGGTAATGCCTCGCCGCGTGCAACGAGATCGGCAATGCGTTTATGCGCAGCATCACGCCCTGTGAGGATTTTGCCGTTGAGCAACAAAGTTTCACCTGCACGCCAGGCGTGAACGTCGCTCGGTGTAATTTGATCGAGATAGACTCGACGCCCCTCTCTTGCAGGATCCCAGGTGATATCGGGCCAGTCAGACAGTGCTGGGGGCTCAAAATGAGCAGTGCCTGTGCCATCTAGAACAAAATGCGTGTGGCGGGTTGCAGCACAATTAGGGATCAGGCCAACCGGTAGTGAGGCGGCGTGAGTTGGGTAGCCGCTCAGTTTGACGTCAAGTACGGTTGTCAGACCGCCGAGTCCCTGGGCACCAATACCCAGTGCGTTGACTGCGTTGAAAATATTCACTCGCAGCGCTTCAATGTCATTGGCCGGGCCGCGAGAAATGATCTCGGGCATATCGATTGGAGCCATCAGTGATTCTTTTGCCAAAAGCATGGCTTTTTCTGGCGTGCCGCCGACGCCCAGCCCGAGTATTCCCGGCGGGCACCAGCCGGCGCCCATTGTTGGTACGGTTTCGCTCACCCACTCGACGAGATCGTCGCTGGGGTTAAGATTTGCAAAACGCGCCTTGTTTTCGGAACCGCCGCCCTTGGCGGCGACCGTAACGTCGATGCGCGTGCCTGGTACCATCTCGACATGCACAACCGCTGGCGTATTGTCGCCGGTATTGCGCCGCTGACCGATTGAAGGAGAAACAACGGATGCACGTAACGGGTTGCTGGGATCGGTATAAGCGCGGCGCACGCCCTCATCGACCATTTCCTGCAACGACACGGTGCCCTCGAGCTGGACGGACATGCCCATCTTGACAAAAACGACAGCAATTCCCGTATCCTGACACACGGGTCGGCGCCCTTCGGCTGCCATACGGGAGTTGATGAGAATTTGTGCGATCGCATTGCGCGCCGCCCCAGATTCTTCCTTTTCATATGCCCTTGACATGGCCTGAATGAAGTCAGGCGGGTGATAGCAGGAGATGTACTGGAATGCGTCAGCGATACTTTGAATCAGGTGGTCTTGGGTAACGATGGCCATGTTGCTTCTCCTTGCGCGCGTCACTGGTGCGGCCGCGGTAGTGAACCTGGGAGTGCTTATCCTGCGTGAGGATAGACCAACCGGTGATTCAATACCCGTCAATCTTAGCAAACCAAGCGTCGGTTGCTGGTTTGCCGGGTTGACGGTTTGACGGTTTGCCTTTTCCATTGGCCGGGTCATTGGTAGCATTCACCCACCAATGCAATCGGTACGGGCGATCGTCGCGAAGCGACGTTCTGGCCTGATACCTCGAAACGGTAGCGCTCCTGGCTAATTACGTGCACTTGTTGTTGTTCCCTTTTCATCGATTAAGGTGGTTACTGGTTGTGTTGGTCTCCCTCGGGTCGGTCATTCCTGGCATGGGCCTTATCGATGCCCATGGCCATCACTTGGTTAACCGGCACAAAATGACTTGTAATGCCGCGTTTCCCTGTCCTCGGGCGATGCGCCCGAGAGTTGATTTCTGGATCGATGTGTACAGTCGTTGGAGCAGCAAGGATGCTGTGCTTCACGATGCCAACAAGCCGGATCGGGTTTACGATGTAGTCCGAGGTCAGGCGTGTCGCAGTCGCAAGGGCTCGAAGTTGGTGACGCGACAAAAGGCAGTCATTGCCGGCGAGCTTCGTTCGTTGGCCACTAAGGTCAGCCAGCGCAAGAAGGTCTGGGGTACAAAGGCCCAGCACTTTTTGAGTATGTTTCCACGGCGCGATCCAGCGGAGATTCGCCGCGCGGCGTCAAACATTCGTTGCCAAGGGGGTAACCGCGACCGATTCAGGAAAGCGCTGAAGCGCTATGGAACCTATCGACCGATGGTGCAGCGGGTATTACGCCAGTCCGGATTGCAGAGCGATATACAGTATTTGCCCTTTGTTG
>JAPKAJ010000345.1 GCA_028825345.1 Arenicellales bacterium
CGGTTACGTTCGTACTGGGTGTTTCGACACCGAACAATTTGGCATACATTTCCAATTGTTTTTCAACATCGTCGACGACGAAGGCAATTTGCAGAACTTTTTGCGGTAACAAAGATTTCATGTGTGACTCCTTTAATTGAATTTTCCGGCATTGTTCGTCAGCGATAGGTCACACACCTTTCACCAGAAACCCATGACCGGTCGTGCGGTACATTTTTCGAAATGTGGAGGTCACCTCGACCCCGGCATCCATGATGCGCTGCCCGAGTGTGAGGTGATGCGGATCCTGGCGATGCTTTTCAACGGCCGCCATGTCGGTACAGGCCATGATAAATATGAGGTCGCCCTGTTTGATGTCAGGGCCGCGATCCGCATCCTGCGTTGCAATGCCGCCGCTATAGATCAACGTCTCCGGTTCCTCAACAAAGCAATAGTCCGCGTGGTCACTCAGCAGACGTATAGCATCGCTCTTTTGGGCATCGTTGCCAAAACGCAATCCCGATAGGACGAAGATAGCGCCACTGGAAATCAGTGTATTTCCACCACGCCCTCGCCAGCCGAAATCAGGCAGATCAAAGAAACCTGTCCCCATGACCCGGCGCTTTGTCATGCGGCGGGCACCCATAGTCTCGTTTAGCACCGCATGGGATGGCCGCGCCATGTGGAATTTCAAGCCTACCCTACCGTTGGCATAATGTTCGTAAAAGAGCAAATACGATTCGTCTTCGAGTGACGCCGCCGCCGCGTAGGTCGTCGTGTCCGGCTCTGCCTCGAGAGCATCCTGTGCACGCTTCTGCCAAACATCCAACCAGTCGTCCAAAGTGGTTTCGTCAGTGCGTATCTGATATTCAACAAGCGCCGTCAACGGGGCATTGGGATCTGTCATGGGTGCTCACTGTTATTACTTTGTTATTGAGTTAGTTCGCGTCCTGAAGCAACCGCATTTCGGAACATCGATTCCGCTAACCTTGTTGGATCTCAATCAGTTTGGGCCTTGGGGTTTGGTGTCACGAAATCGGTTGACTCAGGCGCTAATCCAGTTCTGAGCGTGTTCATCACGATTGTGATCACGAACTCGTCTCCTGGGTAATTGTCGCCTTCAACCAACCGGTCGAGAAAGGTATATGCGCCGAGGATGAGGTAGGCGCGGGTGCGGATCTCATCAGCAGCCATGCTTTGTAGTTCACCCCGATCGACGCCGGTCTCTAGGCGTCTGGTAATGTATTCTAATTGAATACCGCTTCCTCGCTCGTACAACTCTGGTTCATACCGACGGATCTCTTCGGCCAGCTGCACATAATTTGGATTGGCGTGCAGGAACTCGAGGTAAACCTTGAGTATCGCGGCTTCATATTCAAAGAACTTCAGCTCTGCTTGTGGCAGCAACAGCATCGACCAGAAGTGCTGGATCTGTGTGGACATCAGTTCACGCAGCATTCCCTGACGCGAACCAAAGTGGTAGTTCAGAATACCGACTGCAACCTCTGCCCTAGCAGCGATATTTGCCATTGAAGCCTTGTGAAAACCGACATGCGCAGATTCTTCCAGCGCGGCAGCCAGAATTCGCGCGCGCGTCTCTTCCGAACGTGCATACTTCCCTCGAGCATCGGGTTTGATATCGTCGTCTTTTTCCATTATTGAATAGTGATTCAATATTCAATGTATGGCAAGCGATTTTTCAAGGCATCTACACCTGAGCCTTGTGTTTGCGCGAGGCGGCGGCGTGGTGGTTCGTTCACTGGTCACCCCACCGCTTGCGTAATTTGGCATCCGGGTCCAGCTCGATGCGCGATACGGCGTCCAGGATCAGGACCTCGCGTTTGTCGGCCGAATACGAAGACCAACGTGGCAGACCGGCGCCGTTAGGACTGCCAGTACGGGCGAAGGCCAGCACTGTGTTTGACCATTGCTCTGCCAATTTAAGAACCACCGGGTCCTTCAGATCATAAAGGAAGGGCCGGTGCGGGATCGACGGGCGCGCAAAGTCATTGAAGGTGAACGCAACATCACTACCATGGTAGGCGCCGAGGGCACCGCCGTTGCCGGACGAGGGAAGGTCGAATCGGTACAGCCAGCCGCTGGACCCGGCAGCGGTGACGGCCTCGCTAGTACGAATGGCAGCGCGCCGGAACATCTCGTTCCAAACCCGCTCGTATAGTTTCTTGCTGGTATCAAAGGGATAAGCGCCCCGCAGCGCAGCGACGTAGTCGGCTGGCTCCACCCCAGTGCGTAGAAGGTCGAAGGTCTTTGCCCCCAGCCAGGTCGTTGTCCCCTGGACAGCGATCATGGGGTCAAAGATGCTCCCTTCAGGGGCATATGAAGTGAACACCGTGGCTTCATCCCGAGAGGAGCCGGCAATATAGGGCACACCGCGCACGCCTCGCTCGGCGATCGCCTGATAGGTATCCCGGGTCACCACCACGCCGTCAACGCTGGCGTCGACCCTGATGCCAGAGGCAAGCTGCGCCGCCAGCAACTCTTCTGCCGGGAGTTGCTTGATAAGGGTAAGCAATTCACTCTCGTCCACCTTCAAGTATTCGGCCAGAATGGACGCTGATGCCAGAGGTGGCGGCGAATTCGTGACGCCGAGGCCGCTCTGGGAGATAGCTCGATGATATAGACCGTCGGCGGAAGGCGCGGCTAAAAGGGCGTTCACGGAAACACCACCGGCAGACACGCCGAAGATGGTTA
>JAPKAJ010000346.1 GCA_028825345.1 Arenicellales bacterium
TTGTCTGTGGTTTTGTATTCGTTGCTATCAACTTGTTCATGGCCTATGCCATCTACAAGTATCGCTATCGCAAGGACCGTCGTGCGGATTACGAACCTGAAAATAAGAAACTGGAATGGTGGCTGACAGCGTTCACCACAGTTGGGGTCATTGCGATGCTGGCCCCAGGTTTAATTGTTTGGGCTAAATATGTGGATGTCCCAGAAGACGCTATGCTCGTTGAGGCAATCGGACAGCAATGGCGCTGGACTTACCGCTATCCTGGAGCTGATGGCGTGTTCGGCACTGTGGATACTCGCAACGTCAGTGCCAGCAATCCATTTGGCTTAAACCCGGATGACCCCAATGGCCAGGACGACTTGCTAGCCAGTGGTGCCGAGGTGCATCTGCCCATCGGCGGTCCGGTGAAAGTAACGCTTCGATCCAAGGATGTTCTGCACGATTTTTACGTGCCCCAGATCCGCTCCAAAATGGATCTGGTCCCAGGGATGATCACGTATTTTTGGTTTACGCCGACCAAAATTGGCGAATACGATGTACTGTGCGCAGAGCTATGCGGCTCCGGACATTACAACATGCGCAGCCGCATGGTGATCGAGGAGGAAGCCGACTTTCAGGCTTGGTTGCAGACACAGCCGACCTTTGCACAGCTGCTGGCTGGAGTCGGAGGCACTTCAGGTGGAACCCCGATCGAGCAGGGTGAGCAACTGGCCAGAGATCAGGGCTGTCTGGCCTGTCACAGTCTGGACGGCGGTACGGGCGTTGGCCCGACCTGGAAGGGTTTAGTGGGCAAGAACGAGACTCTAATCGATGGCAGCACTGTGCTGGTCGACGAGGCTTATCTGAAGGAGTCGATCGTGAACCCGAATGCTAAGGTAGTCAAAGGCTACGCTCCGATCATGCCGCCAGCACAATTAACCGATGACCAGCTTGAAGCTCTCATGGCTTATCTCAAGTCCGCGTCGGGTTAACCGCGTTTTGAAATTAAGAAAACACCTAACTCAAACCAGACATCACACAGAAAATAAAGTGTAAAGGTATTTATCATGGCACTAACTGACGTCACGCATGATGCACAAGATTTCGCTCCACCAGCCGAGGTCGAAGAGGCAGAGTTGTATCACCCCAAGACCTGGCTGGGTAAGTACGTTTTTTCCCAGGACGCGAAAATTATTGCGCTGCAGTACTCCATCACCGCCATGGCCGTAGGCTTGCTTGCCCTGGTGCTGTCTGTACTGATGCGGGTCCAACTCGCTTGGCCTGGGGCAGTATCCTTCATCACCCCAGATACCTATATCCAGTTTGTGACTATGCACGGCATGATCATGGTGATCTATTTGTTAACAGCCCTTTTCCTTGGCGGCTTTGGAAATTACCTCATACCTCTAATGATCGGCGCCCGTGACATGGTATTCCCTTACGTAAACATGATCAGCTATTGGATCTACCTGTTTGCCGTGCTGATTTTGTTGGCTAGTTTCTTTATGCCTGGCGGCCCAACCGGTTCAGGCTGGACGCTATATCCGCCGCAAGCAATTTTGCCTGGTACTCCTGGCTCCGGGTGGGGCATTACCCTGATGTGTATTTCATTAGGATTTTTTGTTATCGGCTTCACTATGGGCGGGTTGAACTACGTAGTCACGGTGCTGCAGGCTCGTACGCGGGGTATGACATTGATGCGTATGCCGTTGACCATCTGGGCCATCTTTACGGCCACTGTTTTAGCGCTGCTTGCTTTTCCAGCACTGCTGGTGAGCGCCATTATGATGAGCCTGGATAACTTGCTCGGAACCAGTTATTTCATGCCGGCCATCATTTCTTTGGGGCAGCAACTGGATCACTCCGGTGGCAGTCCAGTGCTGTTTCAACACCTGTTCTGGTTTTTTGGACACCCTGAGGTCTACATCGTGGCCCTGCCAGCGTTTGGCATCATCTCTGAACTCATTAGTGTTCATGCTCGTAAGAATATTTTTGGTTACCGGCTCATGGTCTGGGCCATCGTGGTAATCGGCGCTCTGAGTTTCGTCGTCTGGGCTCACCATATGTATGTCAGCGGCATGAACCCTTACTTTGGGTTCTTTTTCGCGACGACGACATTGATCATTGCGGTGCCTACTGCGATCAAGGTCTACAACTGGGTGCTGACATTGTGGCGCGGTAATATCCGGCTGAACGTGCCTATGCTATTTGCCATCGGCTTTGTATTTACCTTTATCAACGGCGGGCTTACCGGTATCTTTCTCGGCAACGTGATTATTGATGTACCGTTGTCCGACACTTATTTTGTAGTGGCTCATTTTCACATGGTGATGGCAGTGTCACCGATTCTTGCGGTCTTTGGTGCGGTGTATCACTGGTACCCCAAGGTCACCGGCCGAATGTTGAATGATGGAATGGGCAAGTTTCACTTCTGGGTGACCTTTGTAGGCCTTTACTGTATTTATTACCCAATGCATTACCTGGGTATTTTGGGCGTACCACGGCGCTACTTTGCCAACGCGGGTGCCAATGGACTGCCGGACTGGTTTCCCGAATCGGCCCAGATGGTAAATGTTGGAATAACCATCGCGGCAATTATCGTTGCAAGAGTGCAACTGGTGTTTTTGTATAACCTATACCACAGTGCTACACGTGGCAAGCCCGCCGGCGGAAATCCCTGGGGCGCAACAACATTGGAATGGCAGACC
>JAPKAJ010000347.1 GCA_028825345.1 Arenicellales bacterium
ATACGTATATATGTCTATACGTCCAACCCAATCAGACGAAAGGAAGCACCCATGCCTCGCACCTGGATCGTTCTTGCGATTGTTTACGCCGCCTTTTTCTCCTGGTACACGAGCTTCGAAGGCCCGTTTACACCCGAGGAGGTCGAGACGCTGCTGGAACAGATAGCCGAGCATTCGCCGGACGAGGACCTGACGGCTATTCGCCGCTTCCTCGAGTCCGACACCGGCGACGATTTCGTGATGGTGAACCTGATCGATTCGCCCGCCAAGCCGAAACCGATCCCGGGCGTGTCTCCGGACGCGACCACCGCCGAAGTGGCCGCCCGCTACATGGAGCACATGTGGCCCGAGTTGCTGAAGCGGGCCTGTCACCCGGTGATGATGGGCGGCGCTACGGCACCCGCGATGGATATCTGGGGGATCGAGGGCGCGGAGGATTGGACATCAGTCGGACTGATGCGCTACCGCAGTCGCCGCGACCTGATCGAGATCGCAGCCAACCCGGCCTTCCAGGGGCCTCACGAATTCAAGATCGCCTCGATGACAAAGACCATCGCGTTCCCGATCGATCCATGGTACCAGCTCGGCGACCCCCGGTTCGTGTTGGCGTTGGTATTCGTCGCGATCGGCGCGCTAGTCGGACGTCGCAAGCCCCCGAGCTGATCCGTGCCCACGACGTGGATAACGCAACGAGCCGCGCTGCTCCGCCGATCTTGGTTGGGTCCCGTACTCCGCGAAAACTAGGAACTCATTGATCTCGAATAGGAGCACAAGGTATGTCAGAAGAAAACCAATATGTCCCTCCAGCGGTGTGGAAATGGAACCAAGACGCGGTCAATAAGTTCAGTAATATTAATCGACCTGTGTCTGGCGCAATCGAAGAGAAAACGCTTGCCGTCGGTGTGCATCCTTTGCAGCTCTACTCACTAGGCACACCCAATGGGGTGAAAGTCACCATCATGCTTGAAGAATTGTTGGCGCTGGGAAAGACCCAAGCCGAGTACGATGCGCACCTGATTAATATTGGTGATGGCTCACAGTTTGGCAGTGATTTTGTGGCCATCAATCCCAACTCGAAAATCCCCGCGTTGTTAGACAGAAGTGCAACGCCTCCTATCAGAATTTTCGAATCCGGGGCGATGCTGATCTACCTGGCGGAAAAGTTTGATGCGTTTTATCCCAAGAAGCCTGCACAACGTGCAGAGTGTTTGTCGTGGCTAATGTGGCAAATGGGCAGTGCCCCTTATCTCGGTGGTGGCTTCGGCCATTTCTATGCTTACGCACCTGAAAAGTTAGAGTACCCCATCGATCGATTTGCCATGGAAGTTAAGCGTCAGCTCGATGTCTTGGATAAGAATTTATCAAACAACAAGTTCCTCTGTGGTGACGAATATACTATTGCAGATATTGCGACCTATCCTTGGTATGGCGCTTGCGTCTTGCACAACATCTATTCCGCCGCCGAATTTCTTGATGTCGAAAGTTATACGCATGTGATTCGTTGGGCGAAAGAAATTGAGGCGCGGCCTGCTGTTCAACGTGGATGCCGAGTTAACCGACCCTGGGGACCTGAAGAGACACGTGTAGTAGAACGTCATAGTGCTAGCGACTTCGACGTCTAAACGAGAGATCTAAACGAGAGCTCTAAACGAGAGAGCCAAAATACCGCGCATGTCAGAAGGAGTACATCATGACCGCATCAAATAGCACGAGTACATCTAACACGAGCAAAAAGCCGGAATTCATCACGCTTGATGAAGCAGCGGCAATGACCATCGGGACCAGGGTGACGTTCATCCCTGGCATTCCAGCTCTCTATTCGGAGGCCTTGAAAAACATCTGCTACGCGAAAGGTGTGCCGCTCATCCGTGCGCTGCATCCGGTGATGGGCGTTGATAAGGCCACCGGACAGGACCGGCAGGCGCGGCTCCTTGAACTCACCAGCCAGACCAGCCTGCCGACCATGTTCCACAACGATGAGCGACCCCGGAATGTCTGGACGGAGCAGCTTGCGTTGGTGGAGAGCATTGGATCAGCAGACAGCCCCAAGTTGATTCCTGATGACTTTGACAACCGGGTCACCATGTACGGGCTGTGCGCCATCGTCCTGGGAGAAGACGGTTTCGTCTGGAATATGAGGATCCTTGGGGATAGCCCACTCGGGCGCAAGTATGGCTACAGCGAGGACGCCAGCACTTCGGCACCAAAGAAAATGGCTGAGATTGTCGACTTGATTGCCCGTCGTCTGGAAGCCCAGGAAAAGGCTGGTTCGCGTTACCTGGTGGGCGACTCGGTCTCAGCAGCTGACATCTACTGGGCAACGATGAGCATGAGCTTGCTGGTTCCGCCACCCAAGATCATGCCGGTGACCAAGCAGAACCAGGGCATGTTGAAGTATTTCTCGAGGAACGCTGGTATTCCTGGTATTGCTGAGGTGCTGACCGACAGGATTGAAGCCCATCAACGGTACATCCTGACCACATACTGCGAAACACCTGCGGTGCTGGGTGGTGATTTTGTATAAATCGGTTTCTTCAGGATTGTGGCGTTGGTAAGCAAAACCACCGGGAGATTTTGATAGTGAACTTAAGTGTGCAGATCAACGTGAACGCCGAGTTAATCGACCTTTGGGACCTGAAGAGACAGGTATTGGAGATCGTCATATTGGAGATCGTCATA
>JAPKAJ010000348.1 GCA_028825345.1 Arenicellales bacterium
GCTATATGACCGTGGCCTTAGGGGCATCCGCATACTCAGTAGCCATCTTCCATCTGGCAACGCATGCGTTCTTCAAGGCCTTGCTTTTCCTTGCGGCGGGCTCAGTGATTATCGCCATGCATCATGAGCAGGATATGCGGAAAATGGGCGGATTGCGTAAAGCCCTACCAATAACTTATCTGACCTGCATGGTTGGAAGTCTTGCGCTGGCTGGGGTGCCCCCGTTTTCTGGCTTCTTCTCAAAGGATGCGATTATCGAGGCGGTACATCGCGCCTCGATTCCGGGCGCCGGCTTTGCCTACTTCGCAGTGCTCTTGGGCGTAATCATTACGGCGTTTTATTCTTTCAGACTGGTTTTTTTGACGTTTCACGGCGAGCCGCGTATGGGTCAAGAAGTCAGGTCGCATCTGCATGAACCGCCGCGGGTTGTGACAGTGCCTTTGGTTTTGTTAGCGATACCATCGGTAATCGCCGGCGGGGCCCTTGTGGGGCCCGCGCTCAGTGGCGAGCTTTTTGGCACAGCAGTCGCCTCTGCAGGCCACGAACCGGGGGACCTACCGACGGGCGCTTTCGCCATGTTAGCTCATGCACCATTTGCATTGCCGTTTTGGCTTTCCTTGGCGGGAATCGGGGGGGCTTGGGTATTTTACATTGCGCGGCCACAGTGGCCCGGGCAGTTCGCCAAGCGGTTTAAAACGCTCTACTGGATCCTCGATCGCAAGTACGGATTTGACTCACTGTATCAGAGGGTTTTTGCTGACGGAAGTGTCGCGGTTGGGCGCGCTTTTTGGGAGTGGGGTGATCGGCGTTTGATTGATGGCGTCCTGGTGAACGGCACCGCGTCGATGGTGGGTCGGCTTGCGACCCGGTTACGTCAGATTCAAAGTGGCCTGGTGTACCACTATGCTTTCGCAATGATCATTGGCCTGGTTTTATTTATTTCATGGCTTGTCTTTCGTTAGGAAAATGGATTCTTGAACTGGTTCGACCAACATCTTCTTTCGCTTCTTATCTGGTTCCCGGTTTTAGGCGGAATCTTTGTGCTTGCGACTGGGGATGACCGCAATGCGGCCACGGCGCGTCGGATGGCACTAGGATTCTCGGTCGCGATCTTCGCTTTGAGCCTGCCGCTGTGGACTCGTTTTGATACCCAAACTGCTGCCATGCAGTTCGTTGAAAAAACGCCGTGGATTGAACGTTTCAACGTGTACTACTCTCTGGGGATCGATGGCATCGCCATGCCGCTGGTGCTCCTGACTACCTTCCTTACCGTAATTGTCATCATCTCTAGCTGGCAGGTAATTAATCAGCGGGTTGCACAGTACTTCGCTGCCTTTCTTATCATGGAAGGGTTGATGATTGGGGTGTTCTGCGCTCTAGACGCGGTCTTGTTCTACCTGTTCTGGGAGGCGATGTTGATCCCGATGTTTCTCATAATTGGGATCTGGGGTGGACCGAATCGGGTTTATGCCGCGATCAAATTCTTTCTTTATACATTGCTGGGGTCGCTGTTGATGCTGGTCGCCCTGATATATCTTTACACGGTTGCCCAGGGGTCCTTTGATATTCTTGAGTTTCACCAACTCCCCTTGGGGGCCACGGCCCAGGCTCTGATATTTTTTGCTTTTTTTGCCGCGTTTGCGGTGAAAGTCCCCATGGTGCCGGTTCATACCTGGCTGCCCGATGCTCATGTTGAAGCACCAACGGGGGGCTCAGTGATCCTTGCCGCGATTACCTTGAAAATGGGAGCCTATGGGTTCTTGCGACTATGCATTCCAATCACGCCGGATGCGGCGCACCGCTTTGCGCCATTAGTGATAGGACTATCCTTGGTTGCCGTCGTCTATATCGCTCTGGTGGCCTTGGTGCAACGGGACATGAAAAAATTAATTGCCTATTCTTCGATCTCACACATGGGATTTGTGACCCTGGGCTTTTTTGTTTTTGAGACCATGGCAATGGAGGGCGCTGTGGTGCAGATGATTTCACACGGTTTCGTCTCCGGGGCTTTGTTCCTTTGTGTTGGAGTTCTTTATGACCGTCTGCACTCGCGAGAGATCGCCACTTATGGTGGCGTAGCAAAGGTAATGCCAGTGTTCGCGTTCTTTTTGGTGTTTTTCGCTATGGCCAACGCGGGATTACCAGGGACCTCGGGGTTTGTTGGGGAGTTTTTGGTGATTCTTGGCACTTTTTCAGTTAATGGCTGGTATGCCGCTGCTGCGGCTCTGACCTTAGTGTTCGGCGCTGCTTACACCCTTTGGATGGTAAAACGCGTGGTTTTTGGACCTCTAACCAATAGCGCGGTCGAGGGCATGAATGACGTTGACTCGCGAGAGTTCCTGATTCTCGCCCTGGTGGCCATTGCGGTGATTGCATTGGGGCTGTGGCCAGCGCCGTTACTCGAAGTGATGCATGCCAGCGTTGACAATTTGCTGGCCCATGCGTCGGTGTCGAAGCTGTGATGACTCTTGCGAGCCTTAATCTTTGGGTAATTGCGCCAGAAATACTATTGTCAGTCGTGGCGTGTCTGGTCCTATTGATAGATCTATTCCTGCCAGCGGACCGACGCCCTGGCGTGGGCTACCCGATGGCTCTGTTTGCCTTGCTTGGCGCGGCAATGGCGTCCTTGATGGGATTGGATAACGGCTCCATGACGGCCTTGAACGAGCTCGTCAT
>JAPKAJ010000349.1 GCA_028825345.1 Arenicellales bacterium
CGACAAACCATTGGCCATGTGGAGTTTGGGAGGTGTCCAGTACTTTATCCCAGCGTTTTACCCAATGCAGATCTTCAGCCGCCAAACCCCAAAAGGTTTCCGGATCGGAAAGTGATAAGGCATGGGCTTGTTGATAATTGTTTTCAGCGTCGGATGACATCCCGTAATCTCTTTTTTATTCTGTGTCTGGGACAGTCATCTTAAAAGAAGGCAAGGCGACAATACCAGTAAAAAGGGGAGGTTATCGATACGCAAAAAAAACGGCAATGATTCCTCATCGCCGTTTAATTTTCGCTTATAAGCGTTCTGGGCTTACAGCTGCCAGAGTGCCCTTACGTACCAGCGACGACCTCGACCATCGAATACCGAAGCATCATAGTTCAAAGCAGCTTCCTCATAGTAAGGCAAGTTTGCGTTGAAAAAATCGAGGATACCAAACGTAAATCGTGTGGTTCCCAATGCCGCATTATCCCAGTCGTGGATGTAGTTGTACTGCATGTCCCAACTATTGTAGCTGCTAATCTCACGTCGCAGCAGGTTACGGGTGAAGTCGGTAGCAACCTCATACGAAAGGGGGTACCGAAGGTTATAGTAAGACCCGATATGACGGTTGATCGCTGTTAAGCTATGACGATCCCTGCTCCAGGCAAAGGTCAGGTGACCTTTATTATCTGGCAGTGAACGCACCAGGTTGTTATCTCCAGTGGTACCTGCACTATCGTAGAGACCGGTGTCCAGCAGGCCACGTTCCAGTCCAGGAACATCAATCAGCTTGTACTGCCGAACATGAGTGTAATCCAAGCCTACACGGAAGTTACCCCATTCATTATCCCAAGCATAACCCAGCCTTACATCCACTCCATCGGACTCAATCATACCCGCATTAATGGCACTGAGGGTCAGAGTAATCAGGGATGCATTTTGTGTACCGAATGCCCGTTGAATACCTTCTGCATAATAGGCCTGGGGGTTAACAACACAGTTCAGACGCTCATCAGAGTCAACACCGTACTCGGCTGTCAACGCATCCGGATCACACTGATAGTACGGAGTCGGGTACAGTGTCTGATCTGCCGGAATGGAATCGTTGTAAATGAAGTTAGACTTGTCTTGAACCGCCACGTTAAACGCATCGATCTCGGGTCGCAGAGCTCGAATCGGCGGCTCCGGCAACACCCGGTCTTCTACTTCGAAACGCCAGAAGTCAGCCTGCACACTCAAGCCGTCCAAAGCACCATCTGGAGTCCAGATGAAACCGGCGGAGTAAGTGTCGGCATACTCATTACCAACATAAGGCGCGGGCCCACCTAATGTATAGGATCCTCCCGACACCGAATTTTCATCGGTAGCTGGCACCAGGCCGGCACGTACCTTCTGATTTTTGATTGGATCACGGAAGCCAATCCAACCGGCTTCCAACCCTTGCTCAATTAATGCGATATTCGGAGCACGGAATGACTGCGACCAGGAACCACGCACCAACAAGGTTTCCAAGGGACGCCAGCTCATCGCAAACTTCGGTGAAACTTCGCTTCCGATATGGCCACCGTAGTCTTCATAACGAAGCGCAATCTGGGTCTCTACGTTCTCGGCAAACGGTAAAGAGAGCTCGCCAAACACTGCCTTGGTATCGCGGCTATGATCGTAATTAAACGCACACATGGCACACTCGTAGTTGTTGCTCACATAGTGGTACGCATCAGGTTCGCCATCGGCTCCCCAACTCAGAATTCGAGACGGTAAGCCCGGGTAGTTCTGATCTGCAGCGTGAGACAGTGTATTACGATCACGATACTGGACTCCGGCTGCGAACTGTGCCGTACCACCGGCCATTTCCATGAGTTCTCCAGAGACCACCGCATCGAATACACCCAGTCGGTTCCGCTTGTCAGTCCGGTTAATTTTTTCGTTCATCCAGTCCATTAATTCGCGACTGTTCGCTTGACCACTACCGTCCAGGGCACTTATGTAGGGGTTGTAGAAACTGCAATCGCCCTGGCCCTGGTTGGTGCTGGTCAATCCAAAAGACATTGACTCACGGGTGGTGAATACATAACCGGGGAAGAACGTCTGGATAAGGCCTGGAGCATAGAAATCCCAGGCTTGCGGAACAGCTCCGCCAAAAGGCCCCGGTACCGCTGTAAAGTCGAACGTGCCCGAGCCGTTTGGAACACAGTTAGGACCACCCAAACCATTGGCAGCCATCTCGGCACGATCTCTGGCGTAGCTCAAGTAGCTCGCTTCCAGACTGGATTGGCTAAAGGAATAACTCACATCATAGTTCAATGTGCGATCACCAAATTCAAAATCACCTTGGAGTGTTGCCTGAATACTGGACGAATTAGTCCAGGTCTCATTGTTTCTGCCGCCTTTTCGTGGCAAGCCATCCTTTACTTGGGTCCACATGGCGACGTTCGGTCCACCGTTTGCCCCAGCAATGGGTGCATTAGGAATATCGGCTGCAGTAGGACGAGTCAACCCAACATACGGAGCAAAATAGCCAAGCTCCAGAGTCTGACCGATGGCATTCCAGCCGAAGTACGGATTACGGGCATAGGCTCCAGGCTGCGCCAGGAAAACCGTTGGGCCCCGGGTGGCGTTGTAACCATCATCAGAACGGACGGTTGTCATTTCAGAGTAGTGAGAGAACACAGAAAACTCGGTGCC
>JAPKAJ010000350.1 GCA_028825345.1 Arenicellales bacterium
CGATTATTCAGGCGCCGATGGCAGGGTCGTCAACACCGGCGCTCGCCATTGCAGTCTCAACAGCCGGCGGACTGGGCTCGCTTGGGCTCGCCATGCATACCGAAGAGGCCCTGCGCACTGACTGTGCCGCAGTGTCCAATGCCACCGATGCACCCTATAACGCCAACTTCTTTGTTCACAGTGAGCCTGTTGATGACCTAGAGCGTGTTGACGATACCCGCTCATTGCTCGCACCCTACTATCGTGAACTAGGGCTCGGCGAAGTACCTGAGGCGGTCACGCCAACCCCGTCTTTCAATGAAACCCATCTGCAGGCCTTGCTTGATCTTCGTCCGCCGGTAGTGAGCTTTCACTTTGGCCTGCCCAGTGATAATGCGCTCAAGGCGATCAAAGCCGCTGGGTTATTCACCCTATCCTCGGCAACCAATGTGGCCGAAGCCCGTGAACTCGAAGCGCGTGGCGTCGATGCGGTTATCGCACAGGGTTTTGAAGCCGGCGGGCATCGCGGCACTTTTTTAAAACCGTATGAAAGAGGTCACGTAGGCACTTTGGCACTGGTGCCGCAGATTGTCGACGCGGTATCCGTACCCGTCATTGCAGCAGGTGGCATCGGTGACGGCCGCGGTATCGCTGCTGCGCTTGCCCTTGGTGCAAGTGCCGTGCAGCTTGGCACGGCATTTCTGACCTGCCCTGAATCGGCCGCACATCCACTTTACCGTCGAGCCCTCAACGAGGCCCGCGACGATCAAACACGAATTACACACGCTTTTTCCGGTCGGCCAGCTCGAGGCCTGGAAAACCGTTATCTACTTGAGATGGCAGGTCATGAAGCTCGCTATCCGGATTTCCCAATTCTCAATACTCTGACAGGGCCACTGCGTAAAGCCAGTGCCAAAGAAAACAACCCAGATTTTCTGTCTTTATGGTCCGGTCAAAGTGCCGCGATGTCGAGAAACCTGCCTGCCCGCGAACTGATTCAACTGCTGGTTACAGAAACAGAATCTGTCCTGGAGGGTCTGGCAACAAAGCGTTAATTGCACCGGACCCGCGAGACTGGCAGTATTTCATGTGTCCTGACGAATAAAGTGCATCGCCTGACGGGCTGTCCGCCTCACCATCTTTCGCCGAACCGAAAACGAGAGCATTAGGTTCAAATACTGCCAGAACCATTTCGCTGGCTGCACCCACCTGCGGTGAAGCTGAAAATCGCTTTACCGCCTGACGGATTCTGAGCAAATGCACCGAAGCTAGGGGCTCCGCTTGTCCATCGATCCATCAGCTTGCTGCTTATTTCTTGGAAAATACCCATGGGCTACTCACCATCCTTCGGTCTTTCTCGGGGCTTTCACGACTGTCGTATGGATTCTTTGCACGGATCCTGCCAAACAATCAGGAGTTTGAATCTATCCCGGTGCGCCATTAATTCAAACCCCTGAAGTGCTTTTGAACAGGCAATTCGGGATTAAAGATTCGATTTTCCCACGTAAACCACTTTTTAAAGCGGTACCCGCTATGGTGAATATAGGGAAGTAACAAACAAATTAGATGGCCCGGATGTTATCTATCGGGTAGGTAGGTTATCCTTAAGGTTACCGATCATACTGAATCTGAATAACGAGGAGAAAGCAATGACCGATCAAAAAGTCGATAACGGCGTAAATGTCGAAGCCCTGCTTGGGGCGCGGGAGGCATTCACTGGCGCACCTGAGGCTGCCCAATTTACCTGGCGCGCCAAATGTGACTGGGTGCATGGTACCTACAGCCAAACTACGGTTGAGGGATTTTTCGGTATAGGGGAAGAACAACAACATAAGACCACATACAGCTTCGACGCAGATCATCCCGAAGTCTTTGCCTCAGAAGACCGAGGGGCGACACCTGTCGAGATCGTACTCGCTGGGCTTGCCAGTTGCCTTACTGCTGGTATCGCAGCTGTTGCGCAGCACCGGGAAATTCAACTGAACTCGGTATCGGCGACACTCGAAGGCGGAATGGATGTCCAAGGCATCCTGGGCATGGACAGCGATATTCGAAATGGTTTTGACGGTATCACGGTGTCCTATAACATTGATGCCGATGCGTCCAAAGAAGACATCGAGGCCCTTGTGGCGCAGTCGCAAAAACGGTCTGCGGTCTACGACATCATCACCAACCCCACTAATGTCACAGTACAAGTCAACTAAACTTATTAGTTAAAAAACTGTGACGCAACAAGGTCCGGTGCAGATCGACACCGTAATCATCGGTGCCGGTCATGCCGGGCTGGCTATGAGCCGCTGCCTCAGTGATCGAGACATCGATCACGTAGTGCTGGAGCGAGCGGATGTCGCTAATTCCTGGCGCACCGAGCGCTGGGATTCGTTGCGCCTGCTCACTCCCAACTGGCAGAGCAAGTTACCTGGATTTTCCTATCAGGGGGACGATCCCGATGGCTTTATGGCTGTCCCGGAAATTATCAACTTTGTGCAGGGCTATGCCGATGCAATCTCAGCGCCAATCGAAAACCAAACCACAGTCACATCTGTGCGTGCTGCGGGCGATGGCTATCAAGTCGATACTGATCGAGGCTCGTGGAGAAGCCGTACCGTCGTTATTGCAACCGGGGCATGCAACATAGCCAGTGTACCCGCAATCTCGGCATCTGCACCCTCCACCATTGATATGGT
>JAPKAJ010000351.1 GCA_028825345.1 Arenicellales bacterium
CACCAGGCCTGCCGGCGCAGAACATCGAACACCTTGATATCCAACAACTGGGCGGCCAGGAATGCTGAGCCGGACGCAAGAGCGGTTCTTAGCATGGCAAAAGCATCTGGATCACGAAAAAGCGCCTGCCATAGTGACAGAGCCCCTGAGCGACTCACACCAGCCGCAATTCCAAGAGCCGCGATCAGCGTCAGGGCAACACCAAAGGCAAAACCCGCCACCACTACCCGGCGGGCCGGGCCCATGCCGAAAAGGCGGTTGGTGGTATCAGTAACCAGGAAAGCTGCCGGATAAGTGAAAGCGCCCCAGGTGAGAATACCTGCCAGATCAATCCCTAGAAAGTTCCCCTGCACTGGATGTTGCACCAGCTCGTTAGAAACCAAGATAACGAATCCCATCGCCAGCACTGGCGCTAGAGATTTCCAGGGATTAAGTGTCATGTGCCTCGATTTCGATATTGGCCAAACGTAAAAGGGGCGGCAAAAACCGCCCCTTGTTGCGCTGACGAAAATTAAGATCAGTTTACGGTTGGATCCAGTTCGCCACTATCGTAGCGCTTGACCATGTCCTCAAGATCAAGTGTTTTGATTTTTGAGGCGTTGCCGGCCGTGCCAAAAGACTCATAGCGTGCAACACAGATCTCATTCATGGCCTTGGTTGCTTCTTTTAGGTACTTGCGTGGATCAAAGGCCGAGGGGTTCTGATGCATGAAGCGTCGGCTCGCGCCAGTAGACACCATAAGCACACCTCTCGCCACGATGTATCGATCAATACTTCCAGAATCCAAGTCCGTCACTCCTCACAAGGCCTCGATACGCGCTAATACGCGTATCACAGTATAAACACATCATCCAACGGCTCAGGCTGCCTTCTCCAATTCAGGAGAATACTCACCCAGTGCGGCAACCCCATTCATCCGGGCCCGGTGAAAAGCGATGGCGCGGGCGCTGTCCACGTTGCCGCTCTGACCTGCCCAGGTTGTCATGGCTGCCGCCTGCAGGGCTCTGCCATATGAGAAGGTCACGGCCCAGGGCAACGCAACACCCGCATGGTGCATTGCATTGAGGTGCATTGTCGCCTCTTCATCGGACTGTCCGCCGGAGAGGAATGCGATTCCTGGAACGGCCGGCGGCACAGTGCTCAACAGGCAACGCAGTGTTTCCCGCGCCACCTCGTCAACGCCCGCCCGGTTGTTCGCCTCCGCACCCGAAATCACCATGCTCGGCTTGAGCACGATCCCGCGAAGATCTACGCCCTGGTCAGCAAGTGCTTCAAAGACCGTTTGCTGGGCGTGCTGTGTTACTTGAAAGGACCGTTCAATACTGTGGCTACCGTCGATCAGCACTTCAGGCTCCACAATTGGAACGATATCGTGTGCCTGGCAGAGCGCCGCATACCGGGCAAGGCCATGGGCATTGGCGCTGAAACAGGCCTGGCTGGGCAACGCATCAGAAATGGCGTACACCGCTCTCCATTTGGCAAATCGAGCACCCAGTTCGTGATACTCGGCAAGGCGCGGACCCAGCCCATCCAGACCTTCTGTGACTTTCTCACCCGGGTGCAGCGCAAGATCCTTGGCACCAGTATCGACCTTGATTCCTGGAACGATATCCTGCGCGTTAAGTACGTCTACAAACGACTTTCCGTCTGTCGTCTGGTCCCTGAGAGTCTCGTCAAAGAGTATTGCGCCACCGATATACTCGCCCAGACCCGGCGAGGACACCAGCATGGTCCGGTACTCTCGTCGCATTTCAATCGTGGCTGGAATTCCGAGCGCTTCAAAACGTTTGTTACAGGTAGGCGAGCTCTCGTCCATAGCCAGAATTCCTTTGCCGGGAGCCACCATGGCACGGGCTGTCGCTTGAAGTGTATCGATGTTCATCGGATTTCCTCGTCGTTTACGTTAAGAGACATTTTTCCACGGTCACCTAGGTCAGTTGATCCAGAAATGGCGCACCTACGTATTAACGGGCACCGGCTGAGGCCTGCACAATCGCTGGGCTATCAGTCTGTTCAGACGCCTCCATGATGGCATGCATCTGCTCCATATTGTTGACGTTAAACGCGGAATCCCCGTAATCATGCTCAACTTCATGGTCGAGCATCTGGCGCATTGAGATCATTGGCATTTTCGCTTTCTCCTGAAGTTTCTAACAGTTCGGTTGTAAAGAGCAGTGATCCTGCGCTGGGTATCGTAATCGGTACCGAGTCTTGATCATTGTTCCAAAATAGAGTTATTTAAGTGAATCCTAAAAATTATTAGTACTGATTGTCTGCTGACTGACTCCCCAACGGGGTCAATATTAGTCGCGTTCGCCAGCAATTTCGCCAACCTTGACGATTTTCATTGAATTGGTGCCGCCTTCGATGCCGGAAAAGTCACCCTTGGTGATGATGAGTCGATCGCCATCGGCGACAAGGCCAAGCGACTGCAGTTCGGCTACCGCCGCCCGGTTGACCTCACCACGGGGTAGCTGAGTAGCATCGAACGGCACCGGATAGACACCACGGTACAAAGCCATCCGCCGTTCGGTATCAACCTTTCGTGTAACCCCGAATATTGGCATTCCTGAACTGATCCGTGACATCCATTTCGCCGTAACCCCAGATTCAGTCAGTGTCAGGATCCCCACCACGTTGTAATGATTAGCCGTGTACAT
>JAPKAJ010000352.1 GCA_028825345.1 Arenicellales bacterium
GAGACTGATACGGACCCCGGTGAAACCATCGACATAGGGCACGTGGGGGAGATTCAATCAATTAACCCGGAAGTGGTCGATGTCCTCTACCAGGGTGACTTTATACCCGTGATCGCCCCGATCGGAGTGGGCGAGGATGGCAATGCTTATAACATCAATGCCGATACGGTGGCCGGGTGCTTAGCCGCGACCTTGGCCGCTGAGAAATTGATCCTACTGACCGATACGTCCGGGGTATTGGATGCGGCAGGTCAATTACTGACCGGTCTTTCCAGACAGGATGTAGAGAGATTAATTAAGGACGAGATTATTGTTGGCGGTATGTTGCCAAAGGTGCGGTGTGCGCTGGATGCGGTAAGCGGTGGCGTTGCCGGAGTGACTATCAGCGACGGGCGAGTCCCTCACTCAATTTTGCTTGAGACGCTGACCGATGGTGGTGTTGGCACATTGATTCATACCTAGGCTTAATCCTCGTGCTGGTTTTGTGCCGGGCACTGTAGATTTGCAATGAATGACTTCAGTAACGCGATAGCGGTTGCCTGGAAGCTCGTGATCGGCCTCGATGCCGATCTCGTTGAGATTGTCGTTTTGTCACTCAAAATCAGCCTGTCCGCCGTGCTCATCGCGACAGTGGTGGCATTGCCGCTCGGCGCTGCGATTGCGGTGTTTCGTTTTCCTGGGCGGGGTGCATGCATTGTGTTGCTAAATGCCTTGATGGGGTTGCCCCCGGTGGTGGTGGGACTCCTCATCTATCTCCTCCTGTCACGTGCTGGCCCACTTGGCGAGCATGGCTTGCTCTACACGCCAGCGGCCATGGTCATTGCCCAGGCTGTGCTCGTGGTGCCCATCATCGCCGCACTGGCGCAACAGATTCTGTCGGAACTCTACGGTGAGTACGAAGAACAGTTGCGTTCACTCGGTGTGAGTTCTGCGCGTGCGATCCCCACCTTGCTGTGGGATGGACGTTTTAGCCTCCTGATCGCGGTGCTCGCCGGTTTCGGGCGCGCCAGCGCAGAGGTGGGTGCCGTGATTATCGTCGGCGGTAACATTAATCACCTCACGCGGGTGATGACAACGACCATTGCATTGGAGACCAGTAAAGGCAATCTAGCGATGGCGTTGGGTCTGGGCTTGATACTGATTTTGATCGTGGTCTTGGTGAATGCTTTGACCGTCGTTGTGCGATCAGGTGCATCCCGATTGCAGGGGCGGTGATGAACGATCATCTTGATCGCATTGATGTGGCTCAGCGTACTTGGCCCGAGCCAGATATCTTGCCACTGGAGGTCGTTGGACTCGGATTCGAGGCGGGGGGTCGTCACTTATTGTCTGGTGTGCGGTTGCGCCTCGAAGCGGGAGTAAGAACTTTTGTCATTGGGCCTAACGGGGCCGGAAAGAGCTTGCTGCTTAGACTGTGTCACGGCCTGCTCGCACCGAGTGCGGGGACAATTGTTTGGAACGGCAATCCGGGGGCTCAACACCGCCGCCGTCAGGGTATGGTATTCCAGCACCCGATGCTTCTTCGACGCACGGTGCTTGATAACGTGACGTATGCGCTGAAGGTGCACGGTATTCGTGGTCGTGCTAACCGAGAACGCGCGTTCGAAATGCTGCGTGAAACCGGCCTGGAGGCGCTGGCACGCAGCCCGGCCCGAGTGCTTTCTGGTGGGGAACAGCGGCGCCTTGCCCTTGCCAGGGCCTGGTCGCTGGAGCCTCGAGTGTTGTTTCTTGACGAGCCCACGGCTTCTTTGGATCCCGCTGGCACCGTTGCAGTCGAGGACATCATGCTCCGCATCAGTGAGAGTGGTACCAAATTAGTGGTGGCGTCACACGATCTGGGGCAGGTGCGGCGTTTGGCCGATGAGGTGGTCTTTCTGCACCAGGGTCGGTTATTGGAGCAGTCCCCCAAGGCGCGTTTTTTTGCAGCGCCGGCCTCTGCGGAAGGGAGGGCTTTTATCGAGGGGAGGTTATCTTGGTAGGGAGTCCGATGAGTGGACTAGCCAGCGGTTGACAGCCTCGGTGAAGCCGTTGTCATCGTGGCTGGATACGGGCGTGAATTGATCTCGAAGATCCCCAGGGGCGTTGCCAACCACGTAACTGCAGGCACCCCACTCAAGCAGATCGATGTCGTTGTAATCGTTGCCGATGGTAACTGTTTGCTCGGTGTCGAGGTTTAATTCGTCGCACAGCCAGCGGGCAGTTTGTGATTTAGACACGTGGCCTGGAAAAATCTCTAACCAGGTGCTGTGATGGTCTAACGGTGAAGTGGTGCGAATCACGGTCAGTTTTGGCAATTTTGTTTGTAGTGTGCGTTGTAGTCGCTCGCCAGCGTCGGCGGAACTAATCGCAAGCAATTGCGTCGCGGGGGTTGGGTCATTTAACGGTAAAACCAGGGGCCGCTGATGGGCATCGTATAGTGCTAGGCGCCTCTCAAAGTCAGGGTTTGGCTGACCGTTGGCATGCCAGGCAAAGCAATGGTTGTTAGGAACGGGGTCTTGGATCATGAAGTCAAGTGCCAGTTCGAGCAGTGTGGCGACACTTTCTTGTACTTCATCTGATGTCATCGCTACGGCACGCAACAGTCGCGATGGCGGGAAAGTAGAAACACTGGCCCCCGTCGAGCTGATCAGGTAGTCGATCGGGAACGCGTCG
>JAPKAJ010000063.1 GCA_028825345.1 Arenicellales bacterium
CGGGTTTGAGTACCCGCACGCCATTGGGTGCGTCGCCGTCCTCAGCCAGGAATATATCGCCCCAGGGCGATACCGTAACGTTGTCAGGGTGATCAAAATCACCATCCCCTTGCGCCTGGGCAATCAACGTCAGAGTATCGGTTTGCGCCGCTTTGGCGATATCAAGCCGATACAGTTGCCCACGACCTTTTGGACCGCCATCAGTGGAGCACAGGTACACGCTGGACCCATCGAACCAGGCGCCCTCTCCACGCGAAAAAATAGCGCCACCGCGTTGGTGTGCCTGCGTACGCGTACGCGTATCGGCGGCTGTTGGATCAGTGATGTTCACCCACTCAACTGCAAACTGGTCGCCGATCTTTGGGCCTTCAGACAGGTCGAACCGATTCTGTCCCTGAACTTTCAGTGCCTGCAAATGCCCGCCCACAAAAGGTTGCTCGGGACTATCCGGCACATGACGGTAAATAGCGCTTTGGGAGGCATCCTCGCTGAGGTAAGTTATGCCCGATGTCGGATCAAAGGCAGCCGCCTCGTGGGGAAAACGCCCCAGCGCTGATAACCGATGTGGGGCCTGCACGGAAGATGCTCCTGGATCACAAAGAAAAACATAACCGTGCTCCACTTCCTCGCAACTCAACCAACCATAAGGTGTCGGCCCACCGGAGCAGTTACGTGAAGTCCCCGTCAATACCATGTTGCTTGCACGTAGCGCAGCGCTCGCGCGATCGATCACCAGCCGGCTGACCCCACCCCCCCGATCAGGCGCGGCGGCAAGTCGGATATCGACCGGGGTACCTTTGTGAATCTCGTGGTTACGCATGATGATCCAGGTGTCTTCTTCTCCGGGAAAACAAGCCATGCCATCCGGCGCAGATGGTGCATTAAGGCCGTCACTCATGACGTCACCGACCCGCTGTAACACCTGATAGGAAAAGTCCGGCGGCAAATCGATAATGCCTTGGGGGTCGGCAACCAGGCCGACGGCTTCATCCCAACTGGTCCGGGCTTTATAAGCCCAACTGAACGCGCCAGCAGCTGCAGCCGCGGCGACCCCGGCACCGAGAAACGAGCGGCGGGATACTTTCGGGAGCATTGTGAAAGACATTGGGCTAAGTCCCGTTATCCGGAACCACAACGATCTGTGCAATCACTGTATGGGCTGGTTGTTCCAGCACAAACAGAATCGAACGTGCAATGTCTTCAGCCTCAAGGCATTGCCCATGGTTGTCATAGAACTCGTCGCCACGCTCGGCACTGAAAAAGCGCGTTGCTGCAAAATTGGTTTTCACCATGCCCGGCAGCACTTCTGAGACGCGGATACCGGTCCCGGCATATTCTTGTCGCAGCGTTTCACTGAAACCGTGCACTGCAAATTTGCTTGCGGCGTAAGCACCGCAGCCAGCAACCGGAGCCAAGCCCTGCGTCGAACCGATGTTGACGACGTGCCCATGCTCCCGAGCGAGCATGCCCGGCAGCATGGCCGCGGTCACCTGCATGAGGCCGGTCACATTGGTCTGTATCGTTCCGGCCCACTGGTTGATATCACCTTCATGGAAAGGCTGGCGTCCGCCGATATCACTGCCGGCGTTATTCACCAGAATATCGACCGCTTGCCAGTCTTCGGGCAGTCGGTCAGGCAGGCTGGCGGCAGATACAGCGTCGGCCACATCCAGCTCTACGGCCAGGCCAGGTCCAGGCAACTCATCGACTTGTATCTGCAAGCGCTCAAGACGGCGAGCGCAGCAGATTACCCGCGCTCCTGCATGGCTCAGCATGCAGGCCGTTGCATGGCCAATGCCCGCACTGGCTCCGGTCACAAGGGCTGTTTTTCCCTGGAGTGTTGTCATTGGTATCTCCTGATCTGGGCCGTGGTTTGGATTGATGACGAAAGTATAATGTGGCGACGTCTGCCCCTAAACGCCATCTTTATAACCTTATGCCCGAAAAGACCCTGCATCAGCTGATCGATCAGCTGCGTGATGAAATCAGGCAGTTGCCTGCAGCCGACCACAGCGCCCGTGACCGCCTGAACACACTGGTGGCAAATCTTGAGACACGCCTGGAAGTCTCCGGCGAGGAGAGTCACGATACCCTGGTCAACAATGTCCAGGAATCGATCCGCCAGCTGGAGGTTGAACACCCACGCACAACAGGGGTGCTCAATCACATCATGATGGCTCTTAGCAATATGGGCATCTGAACCTGCCCCGGATCAGTCCATCCCCAGTTCTTTTAGCTTGCGGGTCAGGGTATTACGTCCCCAACCGAGCCATCGGGCAGCTTCCTGTTTGCGGCCACGGGTAAAAGTGAGCGCGGTACGCAGCAGTACACGTTCGAAGTCCGGGCCAACCTCGGAAAGAATGTCGTGGTGTCCCTCGGACAAACGATCTGCTACGACCCGGCCCAGCAGTTGCTGCCAGGTCTGAGCCGGCTCACCGAGGCTGGCCGCGGTGTTAAAACCGGACGGCAGATCGGTCAGTGTAACGGTCCGCCCGGGGGCGACAACGGTGAGCAATCGGCACAAGTTTTCCAGTTCACGGACATTACCCGACCAAGGAGCCTCACAGAGTACCGTCATCACCACCTCATCCAATTGCTTCGAGTCAACCTGTAACTCATGCGCAGCCCGGTCCAAAAAAACCCGGACCAAAGCGGGAATATCCTCGCGCCGTTCACGAAGCGCCGGCAAATGAATGCCGATCACGTTAAGCCGGTGGTACAGGTCTTCTCGAAATCGGCCTTCGCGAACTCGCCCTTCGAGTTCCTGATTGGTCGCGGCGATCACGCGCACGTCCGCTGCTATTTCCTCGTGGCCACCCACCCTAAAAAAGGTGCCATCCGAAAGCACCCGCAACAGCCGAGTCTGCAGATCCAGCGGCATGTCACCGATTTCGTCCAGAAACAGCGTTCCGCCCGCGGCTTGCTCAAAACGCCCCTGGCGCTGGCGCTCGGCACCGGTAAACGAACCCTTCTCGTGACCAAAAAGTTCTGACTCCAAAAGATCAGCGGGAATGGCCGCGGTGTTGATGGCAACAAAAGAACGCTCTGCCCGTGGACTGTTGCGATAAATCGCACGCGCGACCAGTTCCTTGCCAGTGCCAGACTCACCAGAGATCAACACGTTCATGGCCGAACCGGCCAGCCGACCAATCATGCGAAACACGGCCTGCATGGCCGGCGCCTCGCCAATCATGTCGCCACTCGGTGCAACTGGCGCCTTAGGCGTCTCCTGGCCGGCTTTTTTCTGCAGGGCTCGCCCGACCAGCGCTACCGCCTCTTCCAGATCGAATGGCTTGGGCAGGTACTCAAAGGCGCCGCCGCGATAAGCCGACACCGCACTGTCGAGGTCCGAGTGGGCAGTCATCACAATGACCGGCAGGTCGGGCAACTCATCGCCCAGCGCCTTTAGTAGATCGAGGCCACTGGTGCCAGGCATGCGGATATCGGTAATAAGTACATCAGGGGCGCGGCGCAGGGCGCGGCCGAGCACATTGTCGGCGTTATCGAAAACGGTAGGTGCAAATCCGGCGCTGGTAAGCGCTTTTTCAAGTACCCAGCGTATAGACGCATCATCATCAACCACCCAGACTACAGGCGCCGGTCTCATTGTGCTTCCCCTACTGGCAGGGCTAGCACAAAGCAGGTTCGGCCCGGCTCACTGGTGCACTCGATCGAGCCGGCATGACGGTGAATAATTTCCTGGGCCAACGCAAGACCCAGGCCAGTACCCTCGGCCCGTCCCGTCACCATCGGAAAGAACACCCGGTCAATCAGCTCGGGATCGATTCCCGGTCCGTTATCCGTGATTGAGGCCTCTACGACTAGCCGATGTCGTTGGTTACGCAAGGTGTACTGTCGCCTGACACGGGTCCGCAGGCTAATCTGCCCACGCCTTTCCATGGCCTGTACCGCGTTACGCACAATATTGAGCACCACCTGGATCATCTGCGCGCGATCCCCGCAGACATCGGGGATGCTCGGGTCATAATCGCGCTTGAACTCTACCCCTTCCGGTGACTCGACCAGTATCAGTTTGCGCACATGTTCGAGCACCGAATGCAGGTTAAACGGCTGGCGATCCATGGCCTGAAAGCCGCCGGTCAACCGATCAACTAATCGGCTGAGGCGGTCCGCCTCGTGGGTAATAATATACGTGTACTCGCGCAGCTCACGCCGTGGTAATTCCCGATCCAGCAATTGCGCCGCACCACGCAGGCCGCCCAGGGGATTTTTGATCTCATGCGCCAAAGCACGCACGATCTGATTCAGGGCATCCTGGCGTTCATGTACCCAGGTATCTCGCGCGATACGCGTCAACTGGTCGACTCGGTCGAGCTCAATGATCATAAAACCACTCTGGTGCTGTACGCCAAACGGTGACACCGTGCAGTCAACGCACAGCGTGTTCGCATCACCCAGACGCACCAGTGTTTCCTCGCGCAGCGTTGTGGTGTCCCCCTGCTCCGCAGCCATTAACGCTGCCTGCAAAGTGATGCCCAACGGCACCAATTCGCCTACCTCACGACCCACCCCGCGTTGAATACTGGTCGCCAACAATGTCTCAGCGGCGGGATTCATGAAACTGACCCGCTTATCTGCATCAACGACCAGTACGGCCGTGGTAAGCGCCTCTAGAACCTGCAGATAGTCGACAGTCTGGGATTGGTTCATCTGATTTGCACCATATTGGTGCATATTAACTCAGAACAGGCGGCGGTCCAGGACAACTCGGGCTGCCGCTGCCCCGCTCAGACGCTGTAATACATATCGAACTCGACCGGGTGTGTCGCCATCCGCAGACGCTGCACCTCTCCCATCTTGAGTTCGATATAGCTATCGATCATATCGTCGCTCATGACACCACCCACTTTGAGGAATTCACGGTCGACGTCAAGAGCGTCCAGCGCCTGATCAAAAGAATGCGCTACCGTTGCGATCTCGCTCTCTTCTTCGGGCGGCAGATCGTAAAGATCTTTGTCCATCGGGCCGCCCGGGTGAATCTTGTTCTGGATGCCATCCAGTCCGGCCATCAGCAAAGCTGAGAACGCCAGATAGGGATTCGCGGTGGGGTCGGGGAAACGCACCTCAACCCGCCGCCCCTTGGGGTTGCTGACATGGGGAATTCGACACGAAGCCGAACGGTTACGGGCCGAGTAAGCCAGCATGACCGGCGCTTCAAAACCGGGCACCAGGCGCTTGTAACTATTGGTGCTGGCATTGGTAAATGCATTCAGCGCCCGGGCATGCTTGAAAATACCGCCGATGTAATACAGCGCGGTCTCGCTTAGGCCGCCATATTCATCGCCAGCGAACATATTGTCACCGCCTTTGAATATGGACTGGTGCACATGCATGCCGTTACCGTTATCTCCCACCAGCGGCTTGGGCATAAAGGTCGCAGTCAACCCATGGGCGTGGGCTACATTGTGGATACAGTATTTGTAAATCTGGGTCTGGTCAGCCTTGGCGACCAGGGTGTCGAATCGCACGCCGATCTCGCCCTGTCCCGCAGTGCCAACCTCATGGTGGTGCACTTCTACCCCGAGGCCCATGTCCTCCATGGCAAGACACATGCTTGAGCGCACATCCTGTAGCGAATCAACAGGCGGTACGGGAAAATAGCCGCCCTTAATGCCGGGACGGTGGCCGGTGTTACCCTCTTCATAATCCTTGCCTGAGCTCCAGGCTGCCTCGACCGACTCGATGTGGTACGCCGCTTCACTCATCTCGTTGGACCAGCGTACCGAATCAAAAATGAAGAACTCGGCTTCAGGGCCAAAGAAAGCATCGTCGCCGGTGCCGGTTGACTTGAGATAGGCCTCAGCCCGCTTGGCAATAGAACGCGGATCACGATCGTAACCCTGCATAGTCGCAGGTTCGACCACGTCGCAGCGCAACAATACTGTGATGTCCTGCATAAAAGGATCGACCACGGCAGAGTCAGGATCAGGCAGCAAGATCATGTCTGATTCATTGATGCCCTTCCATCCGGCAATCGATGAGCCATCAAACATCTTGCCCTCTTCAAAAAGGTCGGCATCAACCACGGACGCCGGCACGGTCACGTGTTGCTCTTTGCCGTGCGTGTCGGTGAAGCGGAAATCGACAAACTTGGCGTTTTTATCCTCGATAAACTTTAAAGCGTCATCAGCTGACATGGGGACGGATTCCTCGACGGTTAACGCGCCACATCAGGACCGGTGCAATGCCCGGACCCTAGAAGCGCGCGGTGAAAAATGAAACAACAACTAAGCCTGCCTGTAACTAAAGCAAATTACGTGCCAGCGAAAAAGTCCCGTATTGGCGTTCTTAATTAGTGCATTAGCACTAATTTGGTGCGTCATGATTTAATTATGCACTATTTTTGTGCACTTCTGTCTTATTTTCGTACCCGTATGCAGATTAGTACCTCTTCTTCACTTTCTTGCGTACTTAACAACTCGTGACCGTGAATCCGGCACCAGGCAGGAATATCAAGCAGGGCTCCCGGGTCGGTACAGTGAACAGACAGCACATCCCCTTGCCTTAGGGTCGCTACCCGATCCTGGGTACGAATGACCGGCAGCGGACAGAGCAATCCGGTTGCATCCAGTTGATACGTGCTCACAGGTACCAGTCTTCTAGCACTTCATCCACCGTGAAGGGCGCCACCTGCAATTCGCGTTCGATGCCGTCCCGGCTGACGAACTGAAAGCTGACACTTTTTGCCTCGCGGCCCTGTCCGAAACGCGCCGCAATCCGGGCAGCCAGCTCCACATCGGCGTCATCCCTCTCGCCTTCAACAAGCGTCAGTGGTCCGTTATGACTGGTCATATCGAGGTAAGTAAAACGTTTGCGGTAACCGCGCAGGTAACGGGTCTCGCCAGCATCGCGGGCAACGATCACCTTGAGATGTGGCTTTGGCCGCAAATGCCGCCCGACCTTGAGCAACATAATGTCATCCAGGTCATAGTCTCGCTTGGCCCGGCTTTGCCATAGATCGCGCAATTTGCGGCTATAGGCAGCATCGGTCAAAAAACAGCAACCACCGGCAGGTTGTGCGTAATCTTCGATCCCCAGCTGGCGGGCCAAGGCGATCTGCGGCTTACGGGTACGCCCGGAAAACCCGTACAACTGCTCACGATCAACCCAGCCCTCACGCTCGGGCAAGGTCGGTGGCTGTAGCTGCGCACAAAGCGGCCGCAACAAACGGTCTTTCGCTCCTGACTCACGGGCCACCACCGGAAAAGTATCCCGGCGCTGGGACATTGGCCGCTGACCCAGCACTTCACCGGTAATAATGAAATCAAAATCATGTGCCTGCATCCACTCCAAAGCCTTTCCCACCATGAAGGTTTTGCAGTCCAGGCAAGGATTAAGGTTTGCGCCGTAGCCATGACGAGGGCGCAGTAACACCGACTTGTACTCCTCAATCACATCGACAATGTGCAGGGGCATGCCTAACTGCTCGGCGACCCACAACGCATTGTTGCGCCGGGGTTTTCGGTTCGGATTATTGCGGATAGCATGGGTGTGGCCCTCGACACAGAATCCGGTAAAAAAGTTAAGGCCCTCGACATGCAGTCCCTGATCCTGCATTACGCGGGCCGCCAGCATGGAGTCCAGGCCACCCGATATGAGCGCAACCGCCCGGCGGGTTCCAGGTATATGAGCAACGGCTTTCATAAGTCGGGATTGTAGCAACTCGAGTTATCTGTGCCATCCCGCGCGAGAGCAAACTATCGGATAAAACCCCTGCCGTTATAATGCGTCGCTCAATTCGTATTTGCGCTGGGAGCGAAAAAACGTTGCATTTCCAGGACCTGATCCTGCGCCTACAGGCGTACTGGGCTGGGCAAGGCTGTGTGCTCATGCAGCCTTACGACATGGAGGTCGGAGCCGGCACTTTTCACACTGCGACCTTCCTTGCCGCCGTGGGTCCGGAGCCGTTGCGCGCGGCCTATGTACAGCCCTCACGCAGGCCAACAGACGGCCGTTATGGTGAAAACCCGAACCGACTGCAGCATTACTTCCAGTTCCAGGTCATTCTCAAACCCTCGCCGCCAGAATTCCAGGATCTATACCTGGGTTCGCTAGAGGCCCTCGGTATCAGTTTTTGCCGCGACGATGTGCGCTTTGTCGAGGATGACTGGGAGTCACCGACCCTGGGCGCCTGGGGGCTTGGCTGGGAAATCTGGCTGAACGGCATGGAAATCTCGCAGTTCACCTATTTTCAGCAGGTTGGCGGACTCGACTGTCGACCGGTCACCGGAGAGATCACCTACGGTCTGGAGCGCATTGCCCTGTACCTGCAGGGTGTAGACAGTATCTTTGATCTGCGCTGGAACGAGCACTTCAGTTACGGCGACCTGTATCGCCAAAACGAAGTTGAGCAATCCGCCTATAACTTCGAGCATGCGGATGTGGCGGTACTGTTCAACCAGTTCGAGAACTGCGAAACGGCTTGTAACCACCTGCTCGAAGAAAAATTGCCACTGCCGGCCTACGAACAGGTATTACGGGCTTCGCATACCTTCAATCTGCTCGATGCCCGTCGAGCCATCAGCGTAACTGAGCGCGCCCGCTACATAGGCCGGGTGCGCACTTTAGCGCGCGGCGTAGCTCAGGCCTATTTCGAGGCACGCGAGGCGCTGGGATTTCCCCGGGGGCAAACATGAGCGGGCAGCCCAAGGGCAGGGCAGATCTGCTGGTCGAGCTGGGCACCGAGGAACTGCCGCCCAGCGTCCTGAAACAGCTGGGCGAACAGTTTGGCGCCCTGCTGACCGATGCGTTGATCAACACCGGGCTGGGCTGCGAAGGGTCCATGAGCTGGTTTGCTACCGCAAGGCGCCTTGCGGTACGGGTTCCGGGCGTCGCCCACCGCTGTGCCGATCAGATCAACGAGCGTCGGGGCCCGGCACTCGTCGCTGCTTTTGACGGCCAAGGTCAGCCAACGCCAGCCGCCACAGGCTTCGCCCGCTCCTGTGGCGTAACCGTCGATCAGCTGGAAAGGCTGGAAAACGACAAGGGCCAATGGCTGGTACATCGGGCGCTCGTGCCTGGGGCGCTCGCGCGCGCTCTCATCGAGCCTTGTATTCAGGGTGCCATTGAGAAACTGCCAATACCTAAACGCATGCGCTGGGGCGAGGGTTTGGCCGAATTTGTCCGCCCGGTACACTGGTTGGTGGTGCTGCATGGTCAGCGAGTGCTGCCGTGCGAGGTCTTGGGCATTGCTGCCGGGCGTATCAGCCGCGGACACCGCTTTATGGGCGAGGCACGTATCAGCATCCGTAGCGCTGGTGATTATGAGAAAACTCTCAAAGAACAGGGCGCAGTTATTGCCGATTTCAATACACGCTCACGGCTGATCGAGCAACAGGTATCCCGACTCGGCATTAAGGCCGGCGGCAAAACGGTGATCGACCCACAACTGCTCGATACTGTCACCGCACTGGTGGAAAAACCCCATGCGCTTCTAGGCCAGTTCGACCCGGCTTTTCTTAAAGTTCCCACCGAAGCGCTGATCTCATCTATGCGCGACCATCAGAAATATTTCCACGTAATCGATACCAGAGGCAGGCTACTGCCGGTCTTCATTACCGTAAGTAATATCCGTAGCACCACACCAGGGCGCGTACGGGCAGGCAATGAGCGAGTGCTCAACGCCCGCCTTGCCGATGCCCGCTTCTTCTGGGAAACGGATAACCGCCGACCGCTGGACAATCGGGTGGATGAGTTGGATGGCGTCCTCTTCCACCAGGCGCTGGGAAGCCTGCATGACAAGACGCGCCGGCTCGAGACCTTATCGGTCAAAATCGCCCAGACACTGCGGGTCGACGAAACCCTTTGTGCCAGAGCCGCACATCTGTGCAAGACAGATCTCGTTACGGGCATGGTCGGAGAGTTTCCGGAACTGCAGGGCACCATGGGTCGTTACCTTGCCCAACATGACAAGGAGCCTGCGGCCGTCGCCCGAGCTATCGAAGAGCACTACCTGCCGCGACACGCCCGCGACAAACTTCCGGCGAGCGCCCCGGGACGGGTGCTGGCGCTGGCTGACCGGATTGATTCTCTGGTTGGGCTGTTTTTAGCTGGGGAGGAACCCACAGGTGATAAAGACCCCTATGGTCTACGTCGGGCTGCGCTGGGCGTTATCCGCATACTGATCGAAAAAAAGGTGGACCTGGATATCGTCGAACTCGTGAATCACTCGGCCGATACCTACGCCGCGGCTGGTAATCCTGTTGGCACCAATGCAAAAAAGCAGTGCATCGCCTTTGTGATGGAACGTTACCGCGCACTGTACGCGGCGTTGGGATTTGCTCAGGACGAGATTTCGGCCGTGCTCGAAGCAGGCGCCAGCCGGCCCCTGGACTTTGACCGACGCCTAAAAGCCCTCGCGAAATTTCGCCATCGCCGCGATGCCGCTAGTCTGGCAGCCGCAAACAAGCGTATTCGCAATATCCTGCGCAAGAGTGAGCACTCGATAACCCAAGAGCTCAAGCCGCAACTGCTGACCGAAAGCGCCGAAATCGCATTATCCCAGGCGATACTTGAAACAGCAGGGGCCATCGCACCGGCCATTGCGCGCGCCGATTACCCGGCAGCACTTCGCATCCTGGCTGGCCTGCGTCCTGTGGTGGACCGCTTTTTTGACGAGGTTATGGTCATGGCCGAAGACCTGCCACTGCGGGCCAATCGCCTGACACTGCTGGACCAATTGAGCAGTTTGTTCCTGACCATCGCCGATATCTCGCTGCTGCAAACACCGGAGCGTCCCAGTGGTAGATGATCAGAGCCACTATGACCACATGTTGGCTGCGGTACAGGCTTTTCATGACAAGCATCGTCTGCGCGAGCAAGGTGGTGAGGATATGCCCTACCGCGTGGCTCTGATGG
>JAPKAJ010000353.1 GCA_028825345.1 Arenicellales bacterium
GCAGGTCAATGTCAGAGTAAGGGTGTAACTCGGCTCGCCCGTAGCCGCCGACCGCTATCAGTTCCATTGAGCCCTTGTCAGCACCGGTAGTGGGGAGATCATCCCAGGCACGCTGTAAAAGCGAATCGACAAGCCAACTGTGAGCCTGAAGTATTTCTTCGGCCCCGGCGCCAGCGGCATAAGATTCCCCAAGCGCCGCTCGGCCCCGTTTTAGAGCATCCTTAAAGAGCTCAAGCAACCCGGACTTGCCCTGCGCGGATTCAAAAAGGGAATCGGGACAAAAAATTTTTTCCCGGACGATGCGCACGGTTAAAGCTTATGACTTGGGTGCCGTTAGGATCTCGACGCCATTGTCGGTTACAGCAAGAGTATGCTCCCATTGGGCGCTTAGGGAATGATCTTTGGTGACCACTGTCCATCCATCCGACAGCAGCCGGGTCTCGGGTCGACCGGCGTTAATCATTGGCTCTATCGTAAACGTCATTCCGGGCTTGATCTCCAGGCCCTGACCGACGGTTCCGTAGTGCAAGACCTGCGGGTCTTCATGAAAACCCCTGCCGATGCCGTGGCCACAATACTCTCGCACCACAGAAAATCCAGCGGCCTCGGCATGCTGTTGTATTGCCGCACCGATATCGCCCAGGCGACTCCCAGGTCGAACCGTCGCGATTCCTTTTTCCAGACATTCCTGGCATGTCTTAATCAGGCGGCGGCCGAGGATAGACGTCTGGCCTACGGCGAACATCCGGCTCGCGTCGCCGTGGAACCCATCCTTAATTACAGTGATATCGACATTAATAATATCCCCGTTTTTTAGACGCTTTCCACCAGGAATTCCGTGGCAGATGACATGGTTGACGCTGGTACAGATGGACTTGGGGAATCCCCGATAGTTTAAGGGAGCAGGGATTGCATCCAATGCATCGACGATGAAACTATGACAGATTTGATCCAATTCAAGTGTAGTCACACCGGGTTGAATATGTGGGCCGATCATGTCCAGTACTTGCCGGGTGAGATCCCCGGCGATGCGCATTTGGGTCAGATCGAAATCCGATTTCAGGTGAATTGGCATAGGGTTTGTCGTCCTCGAAACGCCGTAATTCTAGCCCAAATGAAGACAGCCAGACTTTATGAGTTACGCTCAGTCAGAGGTCTGCCCTAGAGGTGGCGTAACACGCGTCGAGCCGTTAGAATACGCCCCCCCAATCCTGGTGTGGTTTTATATTCGGACGTCCGGGTGCTCTCGTGAACGATGTCACGGGGGTCGGCGTTCGAGGCCGCGCTGAATCCAAACCCGAAAGGAGAACAACATGACTGACGTTTCGATGCGCCAGATGCTGGAGGCCGGCGTACATTTCGGCCACCAAACGCGTTTTTGGTCACCGAAGATGAGCCCTTATATCTTTGGTGCACGCAATAAAATTCATATTATAAATCTGGAGAAAACGCTCCCGTTGTTTCGGGATGCGATGAATTTCCTCGGCAGTGTTGCGACAGGGAAAGGCAAAATCCTTTTTGTCGGCACCAAACGCCAGGCCAGTAAAGCGGTTCGCGAAGAGGCGATGCGCTGCAACTGCCCGTTCGTTGATCACCGTTGGCTTGGCGGCATGTTAACCAACTTTAAGACGGTAAAGAATTCAATTGCCCGACTGGTGGAATTGGATGAAATGGCGAGCAGTGGTACTAGTGTCGGCCTTACTAAAAAAGAGACCCTGATGCTTGAGCGTGAGCGGGCCAAGCTTGATAGAAGTCTTTCCGGAATCCGTGAGATGAAAGGGCTGCCTGATGCCTTACTGGTGATTGATGTTGATCATGAGCGAATCGCGGTGTCGGAGGCACGCAAACTGGGAATTCCAGTTGTGGGCGTTTGTGATACCAATAGCTCCCCTGATGGAATTGACTACCCGATCCCAGGTAACGATGACGCGCTTCGGGCGATCAAACTTTATTTGGGTGGTGCGGCGGATGCGATTCTCGAGGCCAGGGCCGTTGCGGCGCCGGTGATCGAAGGAGATGCCAATGACTACGTTGAGGTAACCGAGGAAGCTCCTGTCGACATCAACGCGGAGCCTGAGAAGTCACCACAAGATGGCCCGGGACAAGGTGCTGCGGGCGACGGTACGCCTGAAAAAGCCTCCGGTGACCCAAAGATTTCAGTTGAGTCAAGAAATGTTCCCAGTGACAAACCCGATGACGAACCCAGTAGCAAAGATGTACAGGCGAAACCAGAGTCCTGATCCAATCTTGACCAGTTTAATTAGCAAAAGGATAACTGATGACAATTACCGCAACCCAGGTAAAAGAGCTTCGTGAGCGCACCGCAGCGGGGATGATGGAATGCAAAAGAGCACTTACTGAAACTGACGGTAATATGGAAAGCGCGATTGAGTTGCTGCGTAAAAATGGAGCCGCGAGTGCCGAAAAAAAATCCGGCCGGATTGCCGCAGAAGGGATCATTGCGTTAGCCATAGACCCTGACCAATCCCACGGTGTTCTTGTCGAAATCAACTGCGAGACTGATTTTGTTGCGAAAGATCAATCGTTTCTCGCTTTCTCAGAGGAATTGACGAAGACAGTGCTGGCCGAACACCCGGCCGATATGTCGGCCGTGTCATTGATGTTACTCGCCGGGGGGAAATCAGTTGAG
>JAPKAJ010000354.1 GCA_028825345.1 Arenicellales bacterium
TGATGGTGAACTCGATGAAATTAAGCGAGTTCTTTGAACATCTGATTGGCCGCCCGTCATCGCACGGGAACAAACCGATTTGGATCGGGTAAATGCGCTGGAAGCGCTCGTTGCAAGACTCTGGCGACATCAATCACATAGTCATTACCTGCCATCGGATATCGCTGTTCCGAGTGCAGATACCTGGCGATCCCTGGAGTGTTCAGTACCCTGCCGTGTAGAGCCGCTAACAAGGGTGTGTCTTCCAGGATAGCCGGCGCCCAGTCCAGATAGGCGGTTAGTGCCTCGGCAAGGACGACGTCGGCGAAGGTAAGGCGCGCGCCAACACAAAAGCCCGAATTATTCTTGGCCAGTCGCGCCTCGAGCCTCGGTCCGAATTTCTCGAACCGGCCTTGTAGGGTTGCCAATGCGCTCTCTTTGGTCGGTTGGAACGCTGCCTGCATCGCCGTCTCGGCAAAATCGGCGACGGCGCCGGCGATCATGTCGCACCAGAGTGCATCTGCATCGGTCTCGCCATAATAGTCGCCGCGGCGCGCCAAGTAGCGAATCATCGCGGTCGATTGACTCAGATTCAGGTCGCCGATTTCAAGAAGCGGCATCTGATCGAATGGCAGCTTACCTGTAGCACGCAATGTGGCGAGCGCTTCTGGCGTGTCTACCGGTACGTTTTCAAATGCAATCTGGCTAACGGCCAGCATCCATCGTGTCGTCTCTGCTCGCCCGCGACCCAGGAAGTAGTGAAGTCGTGTCATGTCTGTACGATCCTCGATATGGATCCGAGTAGCCAGCCTGAAAAATCATAGGGCATATTTATCATCGTCGAACTCAATGTATGAAACGTTTTAAAAAGTCCGCGTCAAGGCCCACTTCTTCAAAATGGGCACGGCACGTGCCAGTCTTGGTCAAAACGTCTTCATGCCCCAAATGCTTGCCATGTGGGTCGACATAATACATTAGACCGTTTATCTGGAAGTCGGTGATCATTTCATCAACATCGTCCAGTACAATTGACGACACAACAGTATGCTGCTGAGGGGTCAGATTCCACGGGTCGCGCCAATCGGTATCAAATAAATGTACGACCCTTTGATCAAGAACACGCTTGTCGCCGACGATGATGTGATAACGTTCTTTGGGTGATCCCTGAAATGCCCCGCCAGAGTGAGGTGTCCTATGACCAGATCCATTGATTACTATTTCTCTGTTATCTCACCCTGGAGTTATCTCGGTGACGCCCGTCTGCGGGAGATCGCAAGCCGTCACCAGGTGACCTTGAACCACAAGCCGATCAGCCCGACGACGATTTTCTCCCGCACGGGCGGTCTGCAGCTGAAAGACCGTTCGGATCAGCGCAAGGCCTACCGCATGCAGGAACTCACCCGCTGGAGGGATCATCTGGGCGTCGAGCTCACCCTTGAGCCCCGGTTCTTTCCGACAAACGACCAGTTGGCGCACTGTACAGTCGTCGCAGCCCGACAGTCCGGGGAAGATCCATCAGAGCTGGTCCATGCGCTGATGCGCGCCTGCTGGGTCGAAGATCAGGATATTGCTGATCCATCGGTGGTCAGTGCTGCACTCACGACAGCGGGTCTCGATGTTGAAAAACTGATTACCCTGGCCAAGAGTGAGGCGAGCCGAAATGAAGTCGATGCCAACACTGAAGAGGCTATTTCCCGAGGCGTGTTCGGGGTGCCCGCCTACCTGATCGGTGATCAGTTGTTCTGGGGTCAGGACCGTCTCAACTTTGTAGAGCGGGCGCTTGCCCTTTGAATTCCGTTTATCCATCTATACGGAGCAGCTAGGCGTATGCCGGAAAACACACTTGAGTTCAAAGTGATCGCTACGGGGCTTGAATTTCCAGAAGGTCCCGTGGCGCTGCCTGACGGCAGCGTGCTGGTGGTTGAGATCAAGCGTGGGGTCATCACCCGAGTGCTGCCGGACGGCGGTAAAAAGACCGTAGCGACACCTGGCGGCGGCCCTAACGGCCTTGCCATGGGCCCGGGCGGACGGTGCTTCGTCTGCAACAATGGGGGCTTCCAGTGGCATGTCGACGAGATGGGCGTACGGCCGACCATGCAGCCTGCTGACTACAGTGGGGGTCGAATCGAAGTGGTCGACCTTGAAAGTGGCCTGGTTGAGGTCCTTTATACCGAGGCCGACGGAGTACCGCTGTCAGGACCCAATGACATTGTCTTCGATCAGCACGGCGGATTCTATTTCTCAGATCTGGGCAAGGTCCGGCCCAACGACCAGGATCGAGGGCGCGTGCTCTATGGCCTTGCTGATGGCAGCGGAGTCAGAACGGTGGCGCACCCCGTGGAGATGCCGAACGGCGTTGGCCTCTCGCCCGATGGCCGAACGCTTTACGTCGCTGAGACGCCACCGGCAAGGCTGTGGGCCTTTGACCTGATAGCCCCCGGGGAAATGGCTGCCCAGCCTTGGCCTTCGCCTCACGGCGGACGGTTCGTCGCCGGGTCGGCCGGTTATCAGCGCTTCGACAGTCTGGCCGTGGAAGAGGACGGGCGGGTCTGTGTCGCGACTCTGATCAACGGCGGCATCAGCGTGATCTCCCCCGAATCCGGCGATGTTGAACACATTGCATTCCCCGACCGCTATACCACGAACATCTGTTTTGGCGGGCCAGA
>JAPKAJ010000355.1 GCA_028825345.1 Arenicellales bacterium
TGTGGGCTACGTGAATAAATTGATGCGAATTCCTGAGCATAACGTTCACTAGCATATCGCTCTGCACCAGCAACGGCAGAGTTGTAACCGTGACCACCCCAGAGTTGACCCTCAGAACCCCCGTCAATAGATTTACCCGCAGGCTCCAATTCAAAACAGTAATCAATAAAACTGTAGGCCGCCTCCAGATTTTCTGCCCGAGCGGACAACGACATTCCATCTGCCCACACCAGGGGACCCTCAAGCGGAGCTCGGTACTGAACCGGATCACCATTGCGCATCAAGGTGATCGGAGGACTTTCCCACAGTTGGCCGGCGATAACGCCTTCACTCATCAACGCCACCCTCTGCTTGTCGGCATCATTCCAAAACAGTTTGACCTGGCCCTTATTCTTTACACAGAAGTCGGTCACCACGGCCCAGGTCTTGCGCATCTTTGCTTCATCCGCATAAGCCTGGCGCATGGCGCCCGGTGGCAGTGCGCCAGTGGTTTCCAGGAAAAGGCCAACACCCAGCATCCCTGAGTGTGGCCGTATCATCACCTTTCCGGTCATATCGGGCTGCCAGAGGTCTCCAAAACTTGGAATCTCTCCGTGGCGTGATGGTGTCCATTTGTCTGTACGCCACGCAATACCTTCTGAACCCCAAATGTGGGGTAACCAATGCGCGCCGTTGGCACCAAAATTCCACTCGGCATCTCCAATCTCGAGTAACTGATCATGAACGTTACTGAGGTTCTTGATTCGAGTGTAGTCAAATGGCTGCAGGAGATTCAGCGAACTCCACTGCAAGGAGCGCATACTCGTGGGGCTGACAATATCGAAGCCCTTACCCCCGGTGATCTTCATCCGGTCAAGGATGTCCTCATTGGATCGGATGATCGTGTGATTGATATCAACGCCGGTCTTTGCCTTGAATGATTTGATTAACCCCGGCGGCAAGTAACCAGACCACATTAGGATATTAAGTTGTCCGGATGATGCCAGGACATCGGAACTCACTATCCAGGGGCCAACACTCGCAGCAGTCGTCACTGCGGCGCAGTGCCTGATAAACCGTCGACGCCCTACCTTCGTCGGGCACGCCAACCGGGAACGGTTACTCACACCAATGTCGTCCCATGTGAGCGGACAAACAATTCTCGTTGTGCGATGTCCAGGCAATCTCTTTTTCGGCGCGGCCGATCACCTTAGCGCTCCGCTGCATTACAGTCGCTGATCCTTTGGAGCCGGACACTCGAATCATTCAAGTTCAGCCAGGGTCCGCCGCAGGATGTCACAAATTTTGTCGATGTGGTGTCGTTCTGATACCAGCGGCGGCGCAATCAGTCCCGCATCACCTGTCATTTTGATATGCAGGCCGTTCTTAAACATCCTTTTCTGGAAATCCGTACCCCGCACACCTGGGCCTCCAGCGGGCTTGATATCAAACCCGGCAAAAAGCCCATAACCGCGAATGTCTGTAATTAATGGAATATCGCTGAGGGCAAATACCTGATCAAGAAAATACGGGGAAAGTTCGCTTGCGCGTTCAAACAACCGATCAGTCTCGATGATATCCATCATCGCGAGTCCAGCTGCACACGCTGCCGGATGACCCGAATAAGTATAGCCGTGGAAAAATTCGACCAAACCGGGCCCAGAGGCTTCCATTATCGTGTCGTGTACTCGATCACTAACGGCGACCGCTCCCATCGGCTGGGCTGCATTGGTGATTGCCTTAGCCATGGTCATGATATCTGGCGTCACCGAAAACGCGTCCGCTGCAAACGCCGTGCCAAGCCGACCAAAGCCGCAAATCACTTCATCGAACACCAGTAGAATTCCGTGTTCATCGCAGATTTCCCGCAGCCGCTCCAGATAACCCTTCGGGGGAACCAGAACACCGGTGGACCCTGCGACAGGCTCAACGAAACAGGCGGCGATCGTATCAGGGCCAACATTCATCGCGATACGCTGCAGATCTTCTGCCAGCTCAATACCCTCGTCAGGCTGACCCCTTACAAAACGATTTTCAGGCAACCACGTGTGGCGCATATGGGCCACCCCTGGCACGCCGGGACCGAAGGCTTGGCGATTCTTAACCATGCCGCTGAGCGAAATCCCAGCAAGGTTAACGCCATGATAGGCTCGTTCGCGCGACACAAAGCGTTGCCGCTGGCCTTCGCCACGAGCGTAGTGGTAGGCGTAGGCCATCTTCATCGCAGTATCCACCGACTCCGAGCCCGAATTCACGAAAAAAATATGATCCAATCCATCCGGAGTAAGCTTTGCCACGCGTCGCGCCAATTCAAAACTTAACGGCTGACTGAGCTGGAACGGCGGCACGTAGGCGGCTTGTTGCAACTGGGCATAAACAGCCTCGGCGATTTCGGGGCGAGAGTGACCGGCAGCGCAACAAAACAGGCCGGACGACCCATCTAGGATCGCTTCGTCCTCCGGGGTATACATGTAAACCCCCTCGCCACGCACAATCATGCGCGGATCCGCCTTAAAGTCACGGTTGGCGGTAAACGGCATCCAATAGTTCTCGAGAAATTCGATGTCGTACTTCATACTGATCCGGCCTCCTGGCGTATGGCGGTTATTCAGACATGGCGGACCACCTCAAACGAGGCAGTTCGGGCTTGGACGATGC
>JAPKAJ010000356.1 GCA_028825345.1 Arenicellales bacterium
TTCTCTCTGGCTGATTTGAGCCCCTTGGCTTTGCCTCGCGGATTGCCAGCCAAATCAGCCCCACTGCGGTGGAGCGAACACGCTTTCACTTCCCAAGACTATTCCTTCGTCACGCCCAAACTCGTTGGTTATCCTCTTGCCAGTGGAAGTGTGGCACAACGAAAAGAGCCCCCGATCGATGGTACGCAATCAAAGCTTAAGAGGTTTACTGAAAAACCAAAATCATCTGCCAGACTGTGGTTAATTGGCTCACATATTGGGTGATCACGTGCCAGAACATGCCGTGGCCCAACGGCTAACACATTGGTTGCGAGTGCCGCCTGCTGAGCCCGGTTGACGGGTATGGTCTGCAAATCGATGAGGGGCGTTTGACCATTGAGATCCATAAAAGGGCCAGTGGCATCCTCACACCACAGCGCAAGATTGCAGTCGATCACGTTCCAGCAGCAATCAAGGTGCAGCACATCGTGTGGGACGATAATAATTTCACGCCTGATATTTCTTTTTTGCAGCACGCCAGCCAGCCAATCGATGCCTTCACGGCTTGAGCGTGCGCCTAATCCGACAAAAACCCGCCCTGGTGCCAGTACCACGTCGCCGCCCTCAAGAAAGAGTTTCTTCGGAATCTCGATCTGATCATTCTTTTCAAACCTTGCCAGCAGATGATCGATGCCTTGGTGTTCACTATTGCGTGAGGCGAAACGACTTCTTGCCTTGAAGTACAACGAGTCAATTACAAAGCCAATATCCCGCGGGCAGGTCTGATCGGTAATCTGTGGCGAGTTAACCAGATTAGGCCGCTCTACTTTGATGTTGAGTTTTTGCATGGCCTCGAGTACACCGATAAATTCGCGCTCGGTCACCGCGGGATCGGGTTGGCTGTAGACAGAACTGGTTTTGGGCAGGTCTGCCTGAAGCTTCGGATCGGCCTCGGGTTTCATACCCAGGCCCGTTCCCAGAATCACATGGCGTAGCTGGCCGTATTCATTTTGAACATCAAACATGACCGTTATTCTTGTCCTCGAGTACGGGCGCGTGAGCGATCTGTCACCCGCTCAATCGGGCTATCTTTGAGAGCTTGATGGCCCCACCAGTTTGGTCAGAAAATGATCCAGCCATGCTGCCTGGGATTCATGGGATGATTCGCCAAGTCGATCTTGTTCTTCGCGGGTTTGTGCGCCGGGCCGGCCGTAGAGTGCCCGGTCTTTATGCTGCCAGCGCTGGAAGTTCTCTAAAGAGCATTCCGGGTGAAACTGAAAGCCGTAAGTTTTCTTCCCGTAGGCAAATGCCTGGTGGGCAAAGTGCTCGGTACTGGCCAGGATGGTAGCGCCGGCTGGTGCGCTGAAGCCGTGGTAATGGCATTCGGTGACTCGAAAGTCATCTGGAAAAAAACCTTTGCCCTGTTCAGTTGAGGACAAAGGGTAATAGCCGAATTCACCCATGCCTTGGGGGTGGGGTCCTATGGTGGCCCCAAGAACGTGGGCGATGATCTGCCCACCCAGGCAAAATCCCACAGTGGGGATTTGATTTGTGATGCACCCTTTTGCAAAGGCGATCTCTGCATGCAGCCAGGGGTAGCGCTTCGTGTACCAGTCTTTTTCGTCTTCAGGTTTGCCGCCACCGTAGATCAGCGTGATGGCGACTGACTCATCAATCTTGGGTAGTGCATCACCCTGGTCGGGTCGGCACCAGTCAAGCTGATAGCCCAGCTTCGCCAGAATACCTGAAGCGTGATCATTGTCGTGGGGGCCACTCCCGCCATGAGTGATCAATACTGCTTTTGCTGCCATATCCAGACGCTCTCACGCAGGCTAACCGACCTTGGAGACTCTCCTATCGGTTATGGATTGATGCGACGGTTTTGTAATCTACTGATGCAACTCCCAACCCCAGTCGAATTCCTCAACCACCTGGATCAGATCGGTCTGCGAGACGATGCCGACCGGTGTGCCTTTGGCCTCCACCACGAGCCGGCGTACGTCATATTCGCGCAGGGCCTCTGCAATCAATGGCAGGGGTGCGTCGGCAGAAATACTGAAAAGTTTGCGATTGGCAATCTGCCCTACCGACGTATCGTTGATCGAGGCGTTGGTGCCGAGTACTTTGGTCACTACATCGCGCTGGGTGACAATACCCCAGTCTCCGTTTTCATCGGGCTCAATCATGATCGAGCGTATCCCCAACTCTCGCATACGCTGCATGGCATCGGCAACGCTGGTCTCAGACGGAACGCTTTTTAAAGGCGACATGATACCGGCTGCAGTAGAGGGCTGACGGCCCGAGTCTTTCATTGCTGCCATGGGATCACTGATACGCTTGGCTTCACGGGCTGCGCGCTCCTTTTTCAGGGTTTCGCGCCGTTCCTGTTCGTAGTGGGCAAGATCCTTAGCGTTACCGGTAATGCGCGCAATCAGTGCATCGGCAAAGGTGCTGGTTGATACGGTGTGGGCGTTTTCCATCAGTCGGGCAAAATCGTATGTCACAAATTTTTCCTGAATGACCTTGGGATAGGCAGCGTTAATCAGGTCGGCCGCTTCGCGCCAACCCATGTACTCAAGCATCATCACCCCGGAGAAGATCAGCGAAGAAGGGTTGACCTTGTCCTGGTTGGCATATTTAGGTGC
>JAPKAJ010000357.1 GCA_028825345.1 Arenicellales bacterium
CTCCATGCCCTTAAGGCATATACCGAATTTCCGTACAACCTACCCCGCTAGCATTCTCGGCCCAGCAGCACCCCACTGCCCCCCTACCGCCACCTCACAGAAAGGGACTCCTGCTGTGTAGGTATTACTGGTTTGGAGGAAGGCTATACTTTCTAGTCATCATTTGGCCAGCGTTCAACAAATTTGACCACTGACCAATAGGTTTAGTAGATTGGAGCAAACCCGGGGGTGCGGTTGCTAACAACTATTTTTTTGATTTCACTCTCACTTCAATAAAAGACAAACAGGATTCCCATGGCTGATACCGTACTGCGTAAAGATAAAGATGGCGTTGCGCTGCTGACCCTCAACAGACCCGACAAGCTCAATGCATTAAATGTTGAGCTGTTCCAGGAACTTGAAGAACATGTCCTCGACATTGCTGAGCAGGTCGATGAAGTGGGTTGTGTTGTACTAAAGGGCGCAGGGCGCTGTTTTTCTGCAGGCCATGACCTCGGTGATATCGCAACGGGCGAGAAGCTGCCAAGACCAAATTTTCAGGCAAAGGTTATTCAAGCCCTGGCCTGTCTGCCCCAACCGGTGATTACGGCTGTACACAGCCACTGTTATACCGGGGCACTGGAACTAGCTCTCGCTGGCGACCTGATTCTCGCGAGCGAGAACGCGAAGTTTGCTGATACGCATGGCAAGTGGGCGCTGCAACCAGTCTGGGGTATCAGCCAACGTCTGCCTCGGCGAGTCGGTAGGTCGAAAGCCACAGAGATGATGCTGACCGGTCGCACTTACACAGGCGCCGAAGCACTGAAGATGGATCTGGTTAATGCTGTTTTCCCGGACGATCAATTCGATGCCGGCGTAGCGAGGTTCTGTGCTGACATGCTGGCCAATTCCTGGCATTCACTGCGTGGCTATAAGATGCTGATGATGGAAACTGATGGCATGATGCTGGATGAAGGGCTTGCCTATGAGGTTTATAACGGCATCGGCGTTGGCCCGGATATGGCCGAGCGGATCAGCGGTTTCGGTAAGAAGTAATGACCGGTCTGCAACAGTTTACGGAAGAAGTCAGATCGTTTCTAAGCAAGAAACTTACCCCCGAACTTCAGCGCGCGGGCATGCTTGAAGCAGGGATCTATGCCGACGGCCCTGTCGCCGAAGCCTGGCTGAAGATTCTGAATGAACAGGGTTGGGCTGTGCCCGGCTGGCCTGTGGAGTGGGGTGGTACCGGCTGGTCAGCCGAGCAGCATGCCATCTGGCAACAGGAACTCACGTTGGCGTCAGCGCCGGCATTGCCGCCGAACGGCCCAAAGATGGTGGCTCCTGCCATCATGCATTACGCCACAGAGGAGCAGAAAAAATACTACCTCCCGCGCATACGCGAGGGTGTCGACTGGTGGGCGCAGGGCTATTCTGAGCCGAGAGCCGGTTCCGATCTGTCGTCGCTGCAGTGTGCCGCGGTCAGGGATGGCGATGAGTACGTGATTAACGGCACCAAGATCTGGACGACCCACGCGCATTTCTGCAACAAGATGTTCTGTCTTGTACGTACTGACAGTTCGGGGGCCCAGCAGCACGGTATTACCTTCCTGCTGTTTGATATGGATCTGCCGGGTATCGAAATTCAGCCAATCATTTCTATCTCGGGCGATCATGAGTTCAACCAGGTTTTCTTCACTGATGCCCGCGTGCCTGTAAGCGGCCGGCTGGGGGCAGAGAACGATGGCTGGTCTGTTGCAAAGTACCTGCTGACCCATGAACGTGGCGGCAAAACTGCGACGGCAATGATGATGAAGGTCGAGAGCCTGCGTTCGTTTCTTGATAGTGAGGCTGAAGCCGGCTTCGATCTGCGCGACGACGCTAGTTACATGCAACAACTGGCCGGTCTCGAGATTGAGCTGGAAGCTTACGTCGCTTTTGAAGAGAGAATATTCGGCTCTGTCGCGGCGGGAGAATCCGTCGGCACGGTCTCTTCAGTGCTCAAGATACGCCGAACGGAATTGCGTCAACAAATGGATGAGCTGTTGCTGGATGCCGTAAACTACTATGGTCTGCCATATCAGCCTAGTGTCCGGGAGTTCAGGAACAATGAGACACCGGTTGGTTCGGATACGGCGGCAACGGCGATGCCTCGTTACCTGAATAACAGAGCCGCGACCATCTACGCCGGTTCCAACGAGGTCCAGCGGAACATTCTATCGAAGCGAACACTGGGACTATAGATTTTTGTCTTAAGCGGTAAGGGCAACGTCGGTGTAACGACTGTTCATCTGGGTGATTCGCTCACGACCCTTGTCGCCATACTCACCCTCTCCACCAACTATCTATATAGATCAATAACTTAGAGAAAAATACTGATTCTACCCACGAACCTACCCATTAATAGAATCACACTGGGTCATTCTCCTAGCATTTACTTTCAACCTACCCCGCTAGCACTTCCGGCCCAGCACTGCCCCCCAGACCGTACCCCTTTTCTTCGAGGCACATCGAATGTGGGAAGTTAATCATATCAAGCAAACCTCTCGAGCGACTAGGGCGGGTGGTTTCTTGCCTGGATGTGTCCAGGAGGGGGCTGATCAATATAGAATAAGGAAAATCAAAGGGGAATTCTGAAATGCGTTC
>JAPKAJ010000064.1 GCA_028825345.1 Arenicellales bacterium
AGTAGCCGCCGCGCAGATCACGTTCCGGGAGGTTTTTTGACTGAGACTATTGTACTCACCGCAGAGATGATAGCGGTGATGGGGATATTGGGTCTCACGATTTTCCTTTTTGCCTTTGAGATTGTCCGGGTTGATGTCGCTGCTATTGCGATCATGGTCTTGTTGGGTCTTACGACTATGGTCCCGGGGCACGATGGGCTGGTACCGATTGCTCATCTTTTCGACGGCTTCTCCAGTAACGCGGTTATTTCAATTATTGCCGTGATGATTATCGGTGCCGGGCTGGACAAGACCGGCATTATGAGTCAGGTGGCCGGGAAGATTCTCAAGTATGGTGGGCGCACAGAGAGCCGAATTATCACCATTATTTCGGCGACGGTCGGGATCATATCGAGTTTTATGCAGAACATTGGGGCTGCGGCTCTATTTTTGCCGGTGGTTACCCGTATAGCGAGAAGGGGAAATTTACCGATCTCTCGCCTGCTGATGCCCATGGGATTCTGTGCGATTCTAGGCGGCACCATCACCATGGTCGGCTCCAGCCCGCTGATTCTCCTCAATGACCTGATCGAAACTTCCAACCGAAACCTGCCCACGTCGGTGGAGCCAATGCAGGCCTTTTCGTTATTTTCTGTTGCCCCGGTCGGAATCGTAATGTTGATGTGCGGAATTTTGTATTTTGTCTTTCTTGGCCGCCTGGTGCTGCCGGTGGTTAAGGATAAGCCTCAGGAATCAGGGAGTACTCTGCATTACTTTTCCGAGGTGTATGGGATAGCCGGAGAAGTTTATGAGGCTCGAGTCACACTGGATAGCCCGCTAGCTGGAACAATGGTGTCTGAGATTGACAGTGCCGGGCGCGGAGGATGGATCGTTGCGGTGCGTAGTGGCGATGAATTCACTGTTGCGCCTTCAGGGGATACCGAACTGTGGGTTGGAACCGATATTGCGATCATGGGGCCACTGGGGTCAGTTCAGGAATTCTGCGCTGAAAACGCTCTCGAGCTGCGAAAGGAGATGGATGTATTCTCAGAAATATTGAGTCCAACCGCAGCCGGAATCGTAGAGGTTGTCATTCGGCCGGATTCGAATCTTATAGGCAAGACCTTGCGTGAGATAGGGTTGCGCCAGCGGTATGGCGCAACGGTGCTAGCCATTTTCCGAATAGATGAGGTGATCGACAGCGACTTGCCGGAGTTTGTCCTGCAGGCGGGCGATACACTCGTCCTGCATTGTCGCTGGCGTGATATCGCACCCATCGCTGAGAACAACGATTTCGCAGTGGTCACCGATTTTCCACGTGACGATACCCGACCGCACAAGCTGCCTTATGCGGCTGGATTTTTCCTGTTGGCACTGAGTCTGATCCTGTTCAGCGATTTAAGACTTTCGGTTGCGCTAATGACCGGGGCGGTGGGGATGATTATCAGCGGTGTGATCCGCATAGATGAGGCTTACCAGTCGATTGGATGGCAGAGTGTTTTTCTGCTCGCAAGTTTGATCCCATTAGGGCTCGCAATGGAAAACACCGGGACTGCAGCGTGGATAGCCCAGCAAACGCTCATTCTCATGGGCGATGTACCCGGATGGGTGCTGCAATCCAGTATTGCTGTGCTGGCAACGATCTTCACCTTGCTGATGTCTAATGTGGGAGCTACTGTGCTTTTGGTTCCGTTGGCCGTTAACATTGCTATCGGCGCAGGCGCCGATCCTGCGATGTTTGCTTTAACCGTGGCGCTGGCAACCTCTAACTCGTTCCTGATCCCCACTCATCAGGTGAATGCGTTGATCATGGGCCCGGGTGGATATCGGGTTATTGATTTCATGCGGGCAGGCGGAATCATGACGGTTCTCTTTCTGGTCGTCATGATGTTGATGCTAAATCTTATTTTCTGAAGTCTTCTCTAGCTGCTGGGTTCTTCGGACGTGGCAAGCAAGTGCAGTTTTTCCCAACGCAGCATTGCCTTTTTTCGAGGCGAACCCCAACGGTACTGACCTGTTTCGCCGTTTGCCCTGATCACCCTGTGACATGGGATTAAAAATGAGACCGGGTTTCGCCCTACCGCGGTGCCCACGGCACGACTCGCATATGGCGCTTTGACAGTTTTGGCGAGATCGCCGTAGCTGGCCGTCGCGCCAAGCGGAATGCCAAGCAGGGCGCGCCAGACACGAAGCTGGAATTCGCTACCTTGCACCAGCACAGGCAATGGGTCGTTGGGCAAAGCGCCTGCGCCAGGGAATATTTTCTTCACATATCCGCCGGTGAGCGCCTGTGACCGGCGAAAGATGGATTCTCCCCAGGTTTGCTCCATCTGTGTGGTGTCCGCGTCGTTCTTGGATTCCGCAAAGGATAGCCAGCAGATACCACGCTCGGCTACTCCGATCAGGCAGATTCCGAAAGGGGTTGGATGGACACCATAAGATATATCCATCTGTCGACCGTGATTTTGGTATTGCCCTGGAGTCATCCCTTGTAACGTGACAAAAAGATCGTGCAATCGACCCGGGCCGGACAGGCCGACCGCGAGCGCCGTATCAAGCAGACTCCGACCTTTGCGAAGCTCCCGCTGGGCGTTGTTAAGGGTGAGATTCTGCAGAAATCGCTTAGGACTGATACCGACCCATCGCCTAAATAGGCGCTGGAAGTGGTACGGGCTTAATCCAACGGCAGCGGCGGTCTGGGCCAGACTGGGCTGATCCTCGAAATGCTTTTCCAGATAAGTGAGCGCCCGAGCGGCGCGTTGGTAATCAGACATGGTTTGGGTACTTGGTTTAACTCGCATGCTAAGAGTAGGCATGCCGATAAATTACCGCAACCCGAATCTTGCGCCCCTCCCTGGGTCAGGCCATGCTATTGCGAGTTCAGCCAGGAATTCGAGTCACCTCATCAGCCTTAGGCCGGGCCCGACCCACAAGACTTGGCTTTGCTAGACTCGGATAGGAGAAGGATCGGTGGGTATTAATGCAGGCGTCTCGAGCCCGCTACCCGTAAACGTCAGCCTGGGTTGACTTAATTGAAGGAGGACCTATGAGCCGGGAACTACCTGAGCAGGCACAGGTCGTTATTATTGGCGGAGGCATTATCGGATGTAGCGTGGCCTACCATCTTGCGGAACTGGGCTGGACCGATGTGGTACTGCTTGAGCGTAAATCGCTCACCAGTGGCACGACCTGGCACGCGGCAGGACTGGTAGGGCAGTTGCGGGCTACCCACAATCTGACGCGTTTAGCACAATACACAACCGAACTGTACGAGAACCTGGAGCAAGTCACGGGCCAGGCAACCGGGTTCCGCCAGACCGGCTCGTTAAGTCTGGCAACGGATGCCGAGCGTTTTGAGGAGCTAAAGCGTGGCGCCTCAATGGCCAGTTGCTTTGGTCTGGAAGTCGAGGTGATCTCTCCAGCTGAGGCTCAAGAGCTCTACCCCATCATGTCCATTGATGGCCTGGTCGGGGCGGTGTACTTGCCTAGGGACGGGCAGACCAATCCGACCGACACGACCCAGGCACTGGCGCGGGGCGCACGGAATAAAGGCGTTCGGATCTTCGAACAAACTCGCGTTAACGCTCTTGAAAAAAAATCTGGTCGGATCACAGCTGTGATCACAGACAAGGGCCGTATCGCTTGCGAGACTGTTGTGAATTGTGCGGGTATGTGGGGTCGGGAAGTCGGGCAAATGTGCGGAGTTTCTGTGCCGCTTCACGCGGCGGAGCATTTCTATATTGTGACCGAACCGATTCCAGATCTTCCTCGCAACCTGCCGGTAGTCAGAGAGCCATCGGTCTGCAACTACTATAAAGAAGATGCTGGCAAACTGTTGGTCGGAATGTTTGAGCCTGTGGCCAAACCCTGGGGTATGGCTGGCATCCCGGATAGTTTCGAATTCGACACTTTGCCTGAGGATGTGGCGCATATTGAGGAGCACCTGGGTTGCGCGATTGAGCGAATCCCAGTGTTAGGCAATGCGGGAATAAAGATATTTTTCAACGGACCGGAGAGTTTTACCCCGGATGACAGGTATCTTCTTGGGCCAGACCCCGAGGTCCCCAATTTCTTCGTCGCAGCCGGTTTTAACTCAATCGGTATTCAATCTGCCGGGGGTGCAGGAAAAGTGTTGGCCGAATGGATCGTCAATGATCAGCCGCCAATGGATCTGTGGGATGTTGATATTCGACGAATGATGCCTTTTCAGATCAACCAAAAGTATCTGCACGATCGAACGGTAGAAGCACTGGGCCTGCTGTACGCAATGCACTGGCCGTTTCGACAGCCTGAAAGTGCCCGGGGGGTGCGTACCTCACCATTGCATCTCCGACTAGAGGAGCGGGGTGCCTGTTTTGGCGAGACGGCGGGTTGGGAGCGCGCGAATTGGTTTGCGCCAGCCGGCGTGTCACCCAGCTACGAATACAGTTACGGCCGGCAGAACTGGTTCGAGCATTCTGCGGCGGAGCATCTAGCCGTTAGGGAAAACGTTGGCTTTTTTGATATGACCTCGTTCGGTAAGTTCTTGTTACAGGGCGTTGACGCGGCCACGGTGCTCGACCGGGTTTCAGCTAACCGTATGGACGTCGAGCCTGGGCGGGTGGTTTATACCCAGTGGTTGAACGATCAGGGAGGCATAGAGGCTGATCTGACAGTCACCCGGCTGTCAGAAACCGAGTTTCTAGTGGTCACGGCCGCAGCGTCGCAGATGCGGGACTTTCACTGGCTGCGCAGTAGTATCCGCCCCGACGAGCGTGCCTGGGTCAGCGATATGACTTCGGCCTATGCGGTTATCAGCCTGATGGGGCCTCGGTCAAGGGAGTTATTACAGTCCCTGACTCCGGCGGACCTGTCCAATGATGCGTTTTTGTTTGGCACCTCCCAGGAAATCGAACTGGGGTATGCGCTGGTGCGGGCGACTCGCATTTCCTACGTTGGCGAACTCGGATGGGAGATATATATCCCGAGTGATTTCGCGCTTGGCGTTTTTGATGTTCTGTCCGACTCTGGACATGCCTATGATCTTCGCCCGGCCGGATTGCATGCCCTAAACAGTCTTCGGATTGAGAAAGCTTACCGTCACTGGGGTCACGATATCTCACCCGACGATAATCCGCTTGAAGCGGGCCTGCGTTTCGCAGTGGATTTCGATAAGCCCAATAGTTTTCGGGGGCGAGATGCGCTGTTGCGCGCCTCAGAGCAGCCACCAAAAAAGCGCCTGATTCAGTTCTTGTTACAGGATCCCCAACCCATGCTCTATCACGAAGAACCTATCTGGTGCGATGGCAAACGGGTCGGCAGCACAACATCTGGTATGTACGGACATTCACTGGGCGGTTGTGTCGGTCTGGGTTACATAGAGACGGGTGAGCCCATCAATCAAGGGTTTATTGATGGCAGCGTCTGGGAGATTGAGGTGGCCGGAGAGCGGGTCCCAGCAACTGCGAGTTTGCGCCCGCTGTATGATCCGGGCTCAAGCCGCGTCCGGATGTAGCGAGCAGATTATGACTCTAGAAATTTTCCGCGAGGATGCCTATCGGACGGAATGTACAGCCTCGGTCCAAAGGGTCTGCAGCTCAGGCGTAGAACTCGATCAGAGTGTTTTTTATTGCCAGGGAGGGGGGCAGCCCGGGGATACCGGAATATTAGTTTGTGAAGATGATCGGCAGGTCCGAGTCATTGATACACACGCGGATGGTGATTCGGGTGCGCAGTTGCATATTCTGGGTGACGGTGAAATACCCCCTGAAACGGGTGAGGTGATTACTGCAAGGATAGACTGGGAAAGGCGCTATCGCATGATGCGCATGCACAGTTGCATGCATATGCTGTGCGCCTTGGTTGACGCCCCGGTGACGGGGGGATCTATTGCCGATGGCAGGGGACGTCTAGATTTTGATCTGCCCGAGCCGCTGGATAAGTTGAAACTGACCGATCAGCTAAACGCAATGATCAGCCAAGACCACCCGATGCGCCTCAGCTGGATCACAGATGAAGAGCTCGATCAGCAGCCTGGGCTGGTAAAAACAATGTCGGTTGGCCCCCCTCGGGGGGTTGGGAGAGTCCGACTGGTCGAGTTTGAAGGGGTGGATCTTCAGCCCTGTGGCGGTACGCACGTGTCCCGTTCAGGCGAGATAGGGTCGGTGATAATCCAAAAGATTGAAAAAAAGGGCAAACAGAACCGTAGAGTCATTGTGCGGTTTGCAGACCCGGGAGAAGTCGTCTGAACCATCGCATTGGGAGAGATCGCCTCAAAGCGATCATTTGTCAGAAGTTTGAATCGGGAACTGCCGCTTTTTTCTGGGTAATAAATTCGCGCAATGCCTCGTCTATGCCTTCATCAATAGGTGGTAGCTCGTAATCGTTGAGCATTTTTTTCCAGGTCCGATTGGCTCTCTGGGCCGCGTCCAGGCTCCCTTCAGCCTGCCATTGCTCATAACTATTGTTATCTGCAGTCGTCGATCGATAAAAAGCCGTCTCAAAATTGGCCTGGGTATGAGCGCAGCCGAGAAAATGGTTTCCTGGTCCCACCTCGGCAATCGCATCCATCGCCTGCCCATTAACCGAATCGTCCACGCCCGACAGGAATACCTCAATCATGCCGGCCTGGTCGGCATCGAGTATGAACTTCTCATAACCCATCGCCAGCCCACCTTCAAGCCAGCCGGCCGTATGCAGCATGAAATGGACTCCGGCGAGCATAGCGCTTTGGAGGGTAGTGGCCGATTCGTAGGCGGCCTGCGCATCGGGTATTTTCGACGCACACAGCCCCCCGCCGCTGCGGAACGGTACCCCGAGCCGGCGGGCAAGGGCGGCGCAGATAAAAATCACCATCGAGGGCTCGGGGGTACCAAAGGTAGGCGCCCCGGATTGCATCGAAACCGCGCTGGAAAAAGTGCCAAAGATCACCGGCGCCCCGGGCCGAACCAGCTGGGTAAAGCAGATGCCGGCCATCGCTTCCGCCAGTATCTGGGTACAGGTTCCAACCACTGTTACCGGCGACATGGCGCCGGCCAGAATAAACGGCGAGATTACCGTGGCCTGGTTATTCTGGGCGTAGACGCGCGCGGCCCCGAGCATCGTAGCATCGAAGGTCAGGGGCGAGTTGGCATTAATCAGGCTGGTGATGACGCAGTTCTGATCTACGAAGTCGTCACCAAATACAATCTTGGCCATGTCGACGGTATCCTGGGCCCGTGAGGGTTCGGTTACAGAGCCCATAAAAGGTTTGTCCGATAACCGCAGATGGCTGTAGATCATATCCAAGTGACGCTTATTAACCGGGATATCAACCGGCTCGCAAAGCGTGCCTCCGGAGTGGTGTAGTGAGGGGCTGAGGTAGGTCAGGCGGGTAAAGTTCTCAAAATCTGCAAGCGTAGCGTAGCGTCGGCCGCGGTCCAGATCGTGTACAAAAGGCGGACCGTATGCTGGAACCAGCACGCAGTGATCGCCCCCAATACGAACGCTGCGTTCCGGATTGCGAGCGTGCTGCGTATATTCGCTGGGCGTGCTCGATTGGATCAGTTGTCGACACATCCCCCTGGGAAAACGAACCCGCTCCCCCTCAATCGACGCCCCTGCATCTTTAAACCGCCTGAGCGCATCGGCATCATCACGAAATTCGATACCGATGGTTTCCAGCACTGTCTCTGCGTTTCCCTCTATCAGATTCAGTAACTCTTCGCTGGCGAGTTCAAACACCGGCACCCGTCGGTTAATGTAAGGTTTAACCGGGCGGGCGTTTTGCTCTCTTTGAGCCCTGCGCTTGGCTCGGGCGCTGCCGCGGGAATGGCTGCGTTTTCTTTCGGTCATTTGGGTAGCTGGTTGTGACAGAAGCTCTAATTATCAGTGCAGCGTGGCAACGGGGTTGATTAGCCAACGACCAGAACATAGCCCTTCACGCCACATTCGCCCGCCCCGAGGCATTGGACCCTTCTGGGCGTCGCCAGACCTTTACTGCAACAGGTATTGTGAGTGGCTTGCAAACCCCTAGACGCCGAGTGCATCCGAAAATAGAATACCGCGCGTGCTGTTTGCTGGAAGGTTTTCCCGCCGGGTGTGCTCATCTCCTGCCTGATCTGAGAACAGGCAGGGTGAAGAACCCGGAAATTTAAGAGAAGCAATAACTATGAAAGTACTTGTACCGATTAAACGTGTCATCGATGCCAACATAAAAGTACGCGTCAAGGCGGACGAAAGTGGCGTGGAATTGAACAACGTTAAGATGGCGATGAATCCTTTTTGTGAGATCGCAGTCGAAGAAGCTATTCGACTGCGTGAGTCGGGACGCGTTGAAGAGATCATTGCGGTTACCGTAGGGCCAACCCAGAGCCAGGAAACTTTGCGCACCGCTCTAGCAATGGGAGCCGACCGCGCGATCCTGGTTGAGGTAGACCCGGCACCTGAGCCGCTGGCCGTGGCCAAGTTGCTCAAGGCGATCGTCGACAAGGAGGCCCCCGGTCTGGTGTTGCTTGGAAAGCAGGCTATCGATGGTGATAACAATCAGACCGGCCAAATGTTGTCAGGTTTGCTGGGGTGGTCGATTGGGACCTTTGTCTCCCGTCTTCAAGTTGAAGATGCGGTAGTGCGTGTCACACGCGAAGTCGATGGCGGCCTGGAGAATATTGAACTGGTCCAGCCCGCGATCGTTACAGTCGACCTTCGCCTTAATGAACCACGTTACGCTTCATTGCCCAATATTATGAAGGCAAAAAAGAAGCCTCTGGATACGTTCACCCCTGAAGCCCTTGGGGTTGATGTGAGCCCACGTATTGAAACCATCAGGGTAATTGATCCGCCGTCCCGTGCAGCCGGAACCCGCGTGACAAGCGCCGCGGAATTGGTGGATAAACTTCGCAACGAAGCAAAGGTGATTTGATGAGCATTCTGGTTATTGCAGAACACGACAACACGAGCCTGCGCCCCGCAACTCTGAATACGGTGAGTGCAGCTGTTGTCCTGGGTGGCGAGATAGACCTTCTGGTCGCCGGTGGGAACTGCCAGGGTGCGGCAGACCAAGCCGCTACTGTCGATGGAGTGTCACGGGTCCTGATGGCCGATGACCCGGCCCTGGCCGATGGCCTGGCGGAAAACCTGGCACCATTAGTTGAGAGCATTGCCCGGGACTACTCCCATGTGCTGGCGCCTGCTACGACATACGGGAAAAATCTGCTTCCGCGGGCTGCGGCTCTACTGGATGTTCAGCAGATCTCTGACATTAGCGCAATAGAGAGCCCTGATACGTTTGTAAGGCCAATTTACGCAGGTAACGCCTTGGCGACTGTGCGTTCCCTGGATGCGGTAAAGCTGATTACGGTTCGTACCACCGCGTTCGACGCGGCGGGGCAATCCAGTGCTGCGCCGATCGAGGTGGTATCGGGAAGCCAGGAGGCCGGGCTGTCGAAATTTATCGGCGAAGAATTGACTCGCTCGGAGCGACCTGAACTGACAACAGCCGATATCATCGTGTCCGGCGGCAGAGGGATGCAAAGTTCAGAGAACTTTGGGATGCTGGAAAGTTTGGCCGACAAGTTAGGAGCTGCCGTTGGCGCATCGCGAGCCGCTGTTGATGCCGGGTATGTACCTAATGACTACCAGGTCGGCCAGACCGGCAAGGTGGTTGCACCGGACCTTTATATCGCTGTGGGTATTTCGGGTGCTATTCAACACCTCGCGGGGATGAAAGACTCAAAAGTCATAGTCGCGATCAACAAGGATGAGGAAGCGCCGATCTTCCAGGTAGCGGATTACGGCTGGGTCGTAGATTTATTTGAAGCGATTCCAGAGCTTGAAGAAGCGTTGGATTCGCCGTCGTCATGAGAAAATAAGATACCCCGGCTGGGCCGGGGTATCAGCCGTGGTGACGATCCTTCCGGGGATAGAGGTTCATCTTATTCTCCGGCGTACTTCCTTGTACCGTATGGCTCTGCTCACAACGACAGCCCAAGTATTAACTGCCAGGATCACCCTGGTCTGTGAATAATGTCACGACTGCCCGGCACGGTGGCCGACAGTGATCAGTGGTTAGGCGTAGGCGCGCCTTGATTCAGGCGCAGTCTCTCGAGTATGTCCCAAGGTTGACAGATGACCCAGTCGGCTTCCCAGCTCGGGATTTGTGAGGGACGGCCGTAGCCCCAGGTCACCGCTGCGGTTGCCATGCCTGATGCCTTTCCAGCAACGATATCGCGCAGGTCGTCCCCCACATATACGGTCCGGTTGGCGGCTACGCCCGACTCATTACAAGCATGGAGCAGCGGTAAAGGATCAGGCTTGGGTCGGGAAACGGTATCACCGCTGACGATAGAGACCGCACGGTCGTGCAGACCAAGCGCTTTAACCAAGGGCTCGGTAAAACGAGTCGGTTTGTTGGTTACGATTCCCCAGGGCAGCATTTGCCGATCAAATTCGTTCAGCAACTTTTCGATACCCCCGAAAAGCTGGGTTTTCTTGCACAGATGGTCCTCGTAATAATCAAGGAGCTGTTGTCGCAGGGGACTGGCCGAGGCCTGCTTAAGGGATAAGTTAAAGCCCTTCTGGATCAGGCGTACACTGCCACCAGCAACCCACCATCGGCCGTGCTCCAGGGTGACTGGTTGCCGCCCCGCCCCAATGAGTACCGCGTTTAGGGCATCTACCAGGTCCGGTGCGGTATCGGCAAGGGTACCATCGAGGTCGAAAAGCACGCAGTCCGTGCCGCCAGAAAGATCAGCAGAAGGCATGCGATCTTCGGTCACGAAACAAGCGGTTTTGAATAGTGAACCATGTAGTTGACATCCACGCCGGGGC
>JAPKAJ010000358.1 GCA_028825345.1 Arenicellales bacterium
CGGTGCTCCGCCGTCTTTCCACTTAATGTTACAGCCGATACTGGGGATTTGCTCATCTGCGATGGCACTACCCGCAAGAACCGCATCAGCGGCATTACGCAGGTCGACTCCTGTAACCGGTTCATTGCTTTTGGGTCGACTGGCATCGAACTGACCACGATAGACCAGGCGCATCTCGGTATCAAATAGAAAAAAATCCGGCGTGCAAGCCGCCCGGTAGGCTTTAGCCACCGACTGGTCTTCATCATAAAGATAGGGAAAGGAAAAGCCATGACGGATGGCGCCTTCAGACATTTTCGCCGGGGAATCATCCGGGTAGTTATCGGCATCATTCGCACTGATCGCCACTAGCGCCAGTCCACGAGGCGCATAGTCTTTGGCAAACTGCACCAGCGCCTCGCGGATATGGATCACATAAGGACAGTGATTGCAGATAAAGGCAATCAGCAAAGCCGAGCTGCCGGCGTAATCTGACAGCGAAACCATTTTCTCCCCGGCTGCGGGATTCGTGTCAGGCAGGGAAAAAGTGGGAGCCGGTGAACCCAGGGACTCCATAGTGGACGCGGTGCTGACCATAGAAAAGGCTTCTAAATAGGTGGAAGTTATTTAAATTTTAGCATGTGCCGGCTGAGCCTCATGCTGGCTCCAAACCCAGGCTTAGCCGATTGTCGTTACAATAATCGACCGATCTTAAAACCAGCGGTGCAAGTTTTGCCTCCAAAGAAAACACTGACCCATGTTAACGAGCGCGGCGACGCCCACATGGTGGATGTGGGGGAGAAAGAGGTGACCGCTCGCCGCGCTGTCGCCCGGGGCAGCATCTGCATGGAGCGCGCTACGCTGAACCTGATTACCGAGGGCGGGCATCCTAAGGGAGACGTGCTTGCAGTAGCTCGCGTCGCCGCGATTATGGCAACCAAGCGCACCTCCGAGATTATCCCGCTGTGCCACCCGCTTTTTTTAACGGGGGTGGATGTGATCTTCGAGATAGACAGTAATGCCCAGTGCGTGCACTGCACGGTCACTACCGAGACTCGTGAGCGCACGGGTGTCGAGATGGAAGCCTTGACCGGTGTCAGCGCTGGCTTACTTACAGTGTACGACATGTGCAAGGCGGTCGACCGGGGCATGAATATCACCGACGTGCAGTTGCTGGAAAAATCCGGTGGCCGCTCGGGTGACTGGGAGCGAAAAATATGAGCTCGGCGAACCGAGTGACACGCCAACCCAGCTGCGACGATGAATACGATCCGGCCTTGCTGCCAGTGGACGGCGCGCTTAAGCGCATCGCCGAGACTGTTAGCCCTATCAGCGACGTCGAAGTTGTCGCGCTGCGCCAGGCGCTCGACCGGATTCTTGCTGCCGATGTGCACTCTCCGATCGAGGTGCCTAACCATACCAACTCGGCTATGGACGGTTATGCGCTGCGTTTTGCAGATTTAGACAAAACATCACTGCAGATGATTGGCACGGCATGGGCGGGCAGAGCCTTCAACGGCTCGGTGGGCCCCGCCGAGAGTGTGCGCATCATGACCGGTGCGGTGTTGCCCGACGGCGCCGACACAGTGGTCATGCAGGAGCATGTCGAGCGCGATGGCGACGTGATCCGGGTGGCGGGTGGTCAGCGTGAAGGGCAACACGTACGTCACGCCGGGGAAGACCTGGCACGCGGTGGTACTGCGCTTCGTGCTGGACGCCGGCTGCTGGCAGCGGATATCGGCATGGTGGCATCGCTGGGCGTTAGTGAACTTCCAGTATTGCGCCAACCGCAGGTGGCTTTTTTCTCCAATGGCGATGAGTTACGTTCGATTGGCCAGCCGCTGGCACTAGGAGAGGTCTACGACTCCAATCGCTATACCCTGCACGGCATGCTGACCCGGGCAGGCGTAACTTTCAATGACCTTGGGGTAGTGCCGGACGATCGCGAGCAGATCAAGAACACTTTTTTGCGCGCTGCCAGTATGGCCGATGTAGTCATCACCTCTGCCGGCGCCTCAGTCGGCGACGCAGATTACGTCAAAGAGGTGCTGGACGAGATCGGCCAAGTCAATTTCTGGAAAATCGCAATGAAACCGGGCCGACCGCTCTCTTTCGGGCGAATAGGCGAGAGCCTTTTTTTTGGCCTGCCGGGTAACCCGGTTTCGGTCATGGTCACGTTCTATCAGTTCGTGTTGCCTGCGCTCAAGCGCCTGTCTGGCGAGATCGCCTGGCAGCCACTGCGGCTTAGGGCTCGCACGATCGATCGACTGAGCAAGCGCCCCGGTCGTACCGAATTCCAACGCGGCGTCCTGTCGCAGGATGAAAGCGGCGCCCTGGTAGTTGCAACGACTGGCGAACAGGGCTCGGGCATTTTGAGTTCGATGAGTCAGGCCAATTGTTTTGTCATCCTGCCCCTCGAGAGCGCCGGTGCGCAACCGGGTGACTCCGTGATAGTCGAGCCGTTTGCCGGGCTGGTATAACTTTTACTTGCCAAAAAGCCCTATGGCTAAGTGGCCTCGTAAGGTTTCGGTGGCTGTAACGAGCTTGCCCTATGTTGTGCAAAGCTTTGCCGTGTTTCTCACTCTGGAAGGCGACGGCGCGTTCCAGAGTGCTTGTATTGGCGTCAGTACGTAACAGGCGGA
>JAPKAJ010000359.1 GCA_028825345.1 Arenicellales bacterium
CGCGCAGCCAGCACCCAAAAAGGTGCGGCGGGTTGGTGTATGCAAGGCGGGCGAGCTGACGATGTGATTCATGGCTTTGTACGCAATCTTCGTACGTGTTTTAGATAATCACCGAGGCGCCGTTGTTGGCGGCCGAGCGGTAGATGGCTTCGATGATGCGGATGTCGCGCAAGCCCATTTCTCCGGGCGTGCGGAAGGTGCTGGCCTTTGAGCGGATGGCACCGGCAAAGGCGTCGAGCAATACGGCTTGTTGCAGCGTTTGCGCGCATTTTATCAACTTGGTATTGTGGTAGAGCGCTTTCGGATTTGGTTCACCGCGACCGGATTGGCCAAATACACTGCCGAATCGACCGTTGGGCCGTGTTCCGGGACGAATGTCGATCATACCCTTGTCACCCGACGTCGTGCACTGATGCGTGCTGTGGCTGTAGCTGGCGCGACAGATCGCCTGAAAACCGTCTTCGAACATAAGCTCACTGGTCATGGTTTCTTCGATGCCATCCGGGAAAAGATCGGGATGTCGCTTGGCGGCAAAACCACGCACCGAGACGGGTTCTTTACCCGACAGGTAACAGGCCGCTTGAATGCCGTAGACCCCGGTGTCGTACAAGGCCCCACCGCCCGCCATCTTTGGATCCAGCAACCACTTTTTGATTTTGTGCTTATTGGGACCCTTCAGCGCGCCAGCATATCCCCAGGAAAATTCGTAGCTGCCACAGGCGATATCGCCAATGCTTCCTCCGGCAATGAGCTCAATGGCTTTTTGGTGGTTGGGTTCCCATTGCAAGCGGTAGTTCACTCCGAGCAATACACCCGCTTGCTTACAGGCCGCGATCATCCGTTCGCAATCTGCGACCGAGGTCGCCATGGGCTTTTCGCACATGACGTGTTTTCCGGCCTTGGCTGAGGCAATCGTGTGTTCCGCATGTAGGGCATTCGGCGTCACGATATGGACGAAGTCTATGTTCGGGTTGTCCGCCATTTTGTGCATGGTGTCGTAGGTGTAGATGCTGGACTCTGGAAACCCGTGCTCTGCAGCCCACGCCTTACCTTTGCCATTGGGATCCCCCGTCACGACACCTGCCAAGTAGGCATTTTTGCAGGATTTCAACTCAGGCGCGATCGAAGAATGCGCAAAGCCCCCAAGACCAACAATGGCAAGGCCAATTTTACGTTCTGGCCCTTCGTTGGCAGCGCGAACGATCGCAGGCGCAGCAATGGCTAAACTACCGGCGGTGGATATGAAGGTGCGGCGGGATATCGGATTCGTTTTCTTAATAGGGTTCCTCATTTTGAATTTATCTTTAGGGTTTTGGAAAAAAAGTCCTCGGCAATTTTAGCTTGCCGACGTAGGCGGCGGTTTGGGTGGTGAGGCCAATCAAGGTCTCGCCATTGTCAGCCGGGTGAAAGGCGACGGCGGAGACGCGATCCTCAAAAGTGACGGTCCCCAGTAATTCGGCCTTTGGTGAGAACACGTAAGCGCCTTTTCGGGTACCGCACCAGAGATTCCCTGATGGGTCGAAGCTGAGACCGTCAAGGCCGCGAAAGCTTACATCGACAAAGGCTTCCGGCGGACCGATACGGTCGCCTTGGACTCGGCAGCGCAGTATCTTACTGTCGAAGGAGTCGGTAAGGTAGAGCCAGTTTTCGTCAGGCGAAAAGGCGATGCCGTTGGGTTTCCTTAGAGCGCCGGAGACGACCGTTAAGGATTTATTTTTTGGATCCAGGCGATAGACGTTTTCTTGCTCCAGTTCTTGGATTTGATCAGGAAATTTAGGACCGTACATAAAAGCGGGGTCGGTAAACCAAAGGGAGCCGTCGGACTTTACCCGTAAATCATTCGGTCGATTCAGGCGCTTGCCTTTGTAACGATCCGCCAATACTTCGACCGTCTTGCCCTCGGCGCTCCAGCGGGTGACGCGCCGCGTGGTCTGCTCCACCACGTAAAAGTTCCCCTGCCCGTCCGGCCGAAAGGAAGTGGCCTCCGGCGAATCCGTTCGCCACTCAGTCAAGCCTTTGCTTGCCGCCCACTTGAGCGCGAGAAAATCGTGGTGCGCGGCATAGATCAACGTGGGTTCGCCGTCTTCTTCAATCCATTGCGGGCCTTCGGAACCTTTGTAATCGCCCCCCAGTTTGATCCACTCGGTTGACTCAAACCAGTCGGAAATCTCGCCGCTGACCTGGATTGGAACTTCCGCTCGTACAGCGAAACCCACTAAGAAAAAGGGAAACAACAGGATGCGCATCATGCCAGAATCTCTGGTATGAGTTGGCCACCGGTTTGGGAAAGTTGTTTGTAGCGACCCTGGTCAAAAAAGGTCAGCTTGTTATCATTGAGCCCTAACAAATGCAGCAAGGTCACGTGCAGATCTTTAATCGGATGAACCACATCTACTGCTCGGTCACCAATCTCATCGGTAGCGCCAATAATATGACCCGCCTTTGTCCCGCCTCCGGCCAGCCAGACGGTCATCGCTTTTGCATTGTGATCACGACCCGCCCGGGCGGCCCCACCCCGTTGGCCATTATCCGGCGAGCGACCAAATTCTCCACAGCAGAACACCGGGATCTCGTCCACGCCCTTGCGCGGGAAGAACTTCACCTCGCGCCGCTGG
>JAPKAJ010000360.1 GCA_028825345.1 Arenicellales bacterium
AACCGACACGAACTCCGTCAACTAAGGCGATAACGTGACCAGAATTAGTGCCACGCAGAAACAACGACGTTGCCTGACCGAGGCCACCGTTGTTCGTAAGCATCACCCCGGGGACAGTGCGCAAAACATCTGCGACACTGCTGGCTTGGAGGGCTTCAATCTCTTTGCGCGTGATGACGGTAACTGGCGCCAACGTCTCATCAACCATCTCTGCAGTTCGTGTTGCAGTCACAATCACGGTTTCCGCAGCGTAAGCGGGGAACGCCAGCACCATTAACCCAATCCATCGGACACCGCGCCAGCACTTCATACAAAGCATTTGTAACTCCTTGCGCACCACCCGTGCGCGTTTCATGCGAGGTGAGTGGGACTGAGGAGTTCTAACGAAAACCCCAGCCACCACCCACCGTGGCAACTAAATGGTTTCGATATGGACCGGTTTCCGGACTCGTGGTCAGGCGGCGTTGCCGCTGCCAAGAACTCAGCGCCTTCCCACGGCGATCGCCGCAGTGGCAATGTGCTGAATCCCTACCACTTACCGTTGCGGGGGCAGTGCCGGCCTTGCACAAATCAACGTTTTTAGCGCACCGGCTTCCCGTTTCACCGTGCGTCTGAGAAGTCACACGGTACCCACATCGAGAGAATGGACGTTACGACGTAGCCTCAGTAACTGTCAACCATAGTCTCTGGCGTTAGAACATATCGTTGATTTGCGGGTCAATTAAAGCGGGAAAAATAGATCACGATCATGCGCCTGATAACGGCCCATCGGCTGATCGTAGAGTCTTGAAAAATGCGCCTCGGTAGCCATTTCCGTCACTAAGCCATGAGATGCCTCGCCATCACCATAGAGAAAGATCAGATAATCACTGAACCTCACAGCCAAATTAATGTCATGTAACACCATGATCACTGCACGGCGCGCACGACGCCATTTGTCTATCATGCCCCCGAGCAATGTGACCTGATGACGGGGATCGAGGTGATTACTGGGCTCATCCAACAATACGACGGCCGAATCCTGGACAGCCAATGCTGCCAGATCAACCCGCCGACGCTCCCCACCTGATAAGGAAAAGAGATTCCGATCCTGCAAACCATCGAGCCCCACTTCGTTGAGCACTTGATCTACCCGCTCCAGATCCACGGAACTTTCCCCCTGCAAAGGAGAACACCATGGATGCCTTCCGGTTAGTACTGTTTCCGTCACTGTCAAAGGAAACACATCGGCGTGATCCTGGAATAGGATGCCAATCTGCCGTGCCCTTTCGCGTCGCGGCATATCGACAAGCGACTGCCCAGCAACAGCCACTCTACCCACAATGGGTTGATAAAGGCCTGCCAAAGTCTTGAGCAGTGTCGATTTGCCTACTCCATTGGGGCCCAAAATTGTCCATACCTGCCCTGGCTTAAATGTCGCACACAAATCACGGCAAACAACCACATCTCCTATCTCAACACGCAGATCGTGGACACTTAATTCGGTCATGATCGCGGGGCTGCACTGCGTTGCAGCAAAAATAGAAAGGTAGGTACGCCAATAAACGCGGTCACGATGCCAACAGGTAACTCATTGGGAGCCATGATAGTTCTCGCAACCAGCTCCGAGACGATGAGCAATGCACCGCCAACGAGCAAAGAGCCAGGAACAACCAAACGATGATCCGCACCGACCATGAGTCGGACGATATGGGGTACCACCAAGCCCACAAAACCGATCGCCCCCGCCAGTGTTACGGCACTCGCAGTGAGCACACCAGCAGTGAAATAAAGGATCGAGCGTAATAACACCGTATTAACTCCCAGGCTCGCGGCGCGCTGCTCACCGGTCGCTAACAAATTCAGACTTCTGGCGACATAAACACTAACGCCCAACCCGAGTGCCAACAAGCCCACCCGAAAACCACCTGGCAAACGTTCGGTCAGATCCCCCATTAACCAGAACAACATACCTCGAAGGTGTGCTTCTGGACTCACCGCCAGCAAAAAACTCACCACGGCGCCCCATCCCGCCGCCATCACAACACCGGTTAGCAGCAACCGAGTTGAAGACCAGTGACCCGCACCCCGCGCTAAACTGAATACCACAAACAGTGACAACAACGCACCAACAGCAGCTGCTCCAGACACCCCAGCCTCGGCCCAGCCCAGCATGATTGCCAGCAACGCACCAACTGACGCCCCGCCAGACACACCCAGCACATATGGATCAGCCAATGGGTTTCGCAAAAGAACCTGCATCAGCGCTCCAGCCACCGCAAGCATTCCACCGACCAGAAACGCATTCACCGCTCTTGGCAAACGTATTCCCATAACCACTTCATAGTGCAAGCTAGACCGCCCCGCAACCAACCCCTGGTAAACCTGTTGCCAATCCACCTCGATCGTGCCGATTGCGAGAGAACATGCGGCTGCTACCAGGACCCCCAGAAAAAGCAGTGGCAAGAAATAGGCACGTCGAGCAGGCATGGGCAGGCGCAAGATAGGGGGATGAAAAAAGCAACAACCAAGTATAGCGAGATGTTCTAGGTGCGCTCCATGGCCGTGTCGAAACCGACTAGAATTGTTCCCCCTTTTCGTTTTTACTAACCCCCTTAGGCATTGGCCCCCACTT
>JAPKAJ010000361.1 GCA_028825345.1 Arenicellales bacterium
TGGTGTCCTTGTATATCGCTTTAACAGCGCCACTTTTTTCTGTACCGGCTAATGCTGATTCCATGCCGCCTTTGGCGACACAGAATCCTATCGTTGTTCATACCCAGATAGCGTCGTTGCGCTCATCCGGCAACTCACCTGGCGATATGCTTTTGTCACGGGCTCGCGTGGCAGGCAGTCTTCGCGTGCTGGTGGGCCTTGATCTGGATATGATCGCACCTCACCTGCTTAGTGATGAAGATGTCGCCATCCAGGCGGCACGTCTTGCACAGATGCAGATGACGCTAATCGATCGGGCGTTAGCGGGTGATCCGCGGGCGGTTATGTCGCGCTCAGAAAGTATTCCCTTTATTACTCTTCAGGTAAATGCCAGTCAATTGCAACGGTTGCTGTCTGACCCATTAGTGCGGTCTATACAACAGGATGCACTCGCGGCGCCGATGCTCAAGGCGAGCACCCGAGTGATTAAGGCCAACCGGCTGTGGCGACCCAAGTTTGATCTGTTGGGGAAAGGCCAGACCATCGCCATCCTGGATACCGGCTCGCATCATCGGAAGATGCTGAAGAAAGATCGCATCGTCTCTGGAGCCTGTTACTCCTCCAATAATCCGACCTACGGATCCGTCTCCCTTTGCCCAGGCGGGAGTGAGTCACGAAAGAACAAAGGCTCCGGCAAGAATTGCGCCACCAGTATCGCCGGTTGTGACCATGGCACCCATGTTGCCACCATTGCGGCAGGCAACAGCGGTGCACTCAAAGGAGTGGCCCGGGAGGCTTCAATCATCCGTATGCAGGTTTTCAGCAGATTTGATGACCCTGCCTATTGTGGTCGGGTCACGCCTTGTGTGATGTCCTATACCTCGGATCAGGTCCGCGCGCTTGAGCGGGTCTATAAGTTGCGTAAGAAATTCAGTATTGCCGCGGTCAATATGAGCCTGGGTGGAGGCTATTACAGCAGTTATTGCGATAGCGCCATGCCAGCGATAGCAGAGATCATCGACCGCCTGACCGATGCCGGTATTGCAGTGGTGATAGCCAGCGGTAACGGCGGTGTCGATGGATATATCTCGCATCCAGCGTGCATCCGCAACGCAATCGCAGTGGGTAACGCTACTAAGAGCGATACCATCTCTTGGTCATCAAATCATTCATCCTTGATCGATCTGATGGCCCCTGGAGAGAATATCTATGCTGGCGTGCCATCTCGCGGTTACAGCTATAAGAGCGGCACATCTATGGCTGCACCGCATGTCGCCGGGGCGATTGCGCTGCTCAAAGAGTACAAACCCAAAGCGTCAGTAGCAGATCTTGTCACAGCGCTGGAGTGCACTGGCAAAGCGGTAACGCGTGCCGGGGTGAGTAAACCCCGTATCGATATTCATGGGGCCTACCGTTTCCTCAAAACAAAGCAGACAGGTTGTTGACCATTACGTCCTGGACAGATAACCCACTTTTGTGATCCAAGCGTTTGATTGCGAAAGTGGGCTTCTTTGTTGGAGCCTGCTATGCTCATCTTATGGTTAGAACGGCGCTTCGCATCCGCCAAGGGTTGATATTTCTGGCATGTGTTGCCAGTGCAATCCCGTGGAGTTTTGCCGGGGGCACTGATCAGGTGCTGGTGCCAAGCGGTGGTGAGCGGTGGGCGGTTGGGTCAAATGTACATCTGGAATGGGAGCTCTCAGGCGCTGACAGCGTCAACCTCTATCTGGTCGATTCAGATGACGATAATAAAGTGGTCGGCACTATCGCGAAGGGCATCGAGAATAGGAGTCACTTTCAGTGGCTTATCAGTGAACTTCCGGAGGACGTCGATTTTGCCAACAGCCACAAAATCTGCGTAACAGCAGATTCCTGTGATGGGGCTTCAGTTGCCTTATCTGATGTAATCAATCTGCAGCAGCATGCTGAACCGGAGACCTTCCGGGGTAATCGCCAGAGTTACACCCTGGACGACAGGGCTCGAGTGTATATACCGGCGGCGGGAGAAATCGTTACCCGAGACGAAGAAAACAAAGTGACGCTACGCTGGGATGATGTCGATCACTGGCTTCTTGATCGGATAAAAGTCGAGGTGAGGCAGCACGGCAAAACCATCGCACTTAGCAGCGATACGATGATGAACACAGGGTTCAAGAAGATTGAGATTGATCCCACAGACTGTGAGGATACTGAGAAGCGCTGTTATTTCCGAATAAACTCTACACGGCATCCAGATCGTGTTATTACCAGTGGCTATTTCATTGTGGGTGATACGTCTGGTCTGGCTTCGCCCAACTGTGGTGAGAATCCAGACGAAGATACCAGGTACTTTGCAATAGGAGAGCAGCTTGACGTTGGCTGGACGGTCGGCGAGAACGATCTGGGTCAGGATTTGCGGGTCGAACTTTATAAAGATGGCAGTTACTACCTGACTATCGCCGAGCGCCAGCTGAGCAGTGCCGGCAACCGGCTTGTGGAACCCTGGACGATTCCGTTCAGTGTACGCGAGGCAGACGATTACACCATTCGGGTGAGCTCACGTGACCATGGCAAGGTGCTTGGCTTCAGCAATGTTTTTTCCATTGAGGGGGCGCGTGAGGAGCCAGTGACTATGGCGATTACTTCGCC
>JAPKAJ010000362.1 GCA_028825345.1 Arenicellales bacterium
ACACTGCTGCAGAATTTGAGAGGTTACCCAGACTCGGTCATCGGGTATGTGCTAGCGATCAGAGGCTTGGGTACGCTGGCCGGCTTTTTCTTTATGATAGTGGGGAGTCGAATTGACCCACGTTTGATGGTAGTAGCCGGCTTTGCCACCCAAGGAATTTCCGGATGGTACATGGCACAGATGGATCTTAACGTCATGCTGGCCGATCTTTTCTGGCCTATGATTGTGCAGGGATTTGGGGTTGGACTCCTTTGGCCGTCGATTACGGCCATCACCTTTTCCACTTTGAGCCAGAAATATCTGGATGAAGCTACGGGGTTTTATCATTTGATCCGTAATATGGGGAGCAGTATCTATATTTCCATCAGTATGGCCGTCATCATGCGAACCAGCAGCCAACGTTATGCCGAAATGACAGATCATATATCACCGTTCAATCAGAATTTCGATTTACCCTGGGCGAGTGGCGGATGGAGTGCAACAACTACCGAGGGGCTGAGTCATCTGGGCAGTGAGATCGGTCGCCAGGCTGCCATGATTGGTTACAATAATTCGTTTTATATGTTTTCGATCACAGCATTTGCATTTATTCCACTCGTATTGTTAATTCGCTGGAAAAAAGGGGGAGGACTTGTAACGGCGAAGGAGGATGAGAAAAATGTTCACGATTAAGAGCATTGCAGTCGACCATTTCCGAATACCCTTGCCGTTAGCATCAGCTGATTCGACCCATGGCGAGATTGCTCACTTTAGCCTGATCGCTGGGCGGCTGACCGACGCCCGAGGTCGGGAGGGACGGGACTACACCTATATCGTTGACAATATTGCTGCCGCAGCCATCCGCAAGCTTATCGGGCAGGATCTTGCTAAGTCTATTCTTGCCTCAGCTCAGTTTCTATTGAAGGCTTTTGTGAGGAGATGTGCTGGCACGTCCATTTTGTAGGCCGCGACGGATTAGCTGTGTTTCCTCTGGCCGCTGCCGGTGTCGCTTTATAGGTCCTGTGGACTAAAGCCGCCAACAAGCCGATGTGGCGATCGCTCGGCGGTGGCCGTTGTGAAGCAAAAGCTTGCGCGGGTGGCATTGATCTCGATTTCACCCTTGATCAGTTGCTTGCTCAGCCGGAAGGATTTCTGGCACACGGACTCCAGGCAATCAAAATGAAAGTCAGTCGTGATGTACTGGAACAGGATATTGATCGGCTGCAGGCCATAAGGTGTGTTCCTCGGTTTTGATGCCCTTGAAACCCCGCGCCATACAACTTGATCTAGCCGACGCTTTTACTTAATTCTGCCTCGACCAATTCATTTTGCTTTAAATTGACAAGCCCTGCCTACTTAAGTCGGTACAGAGTCAGGAGCTGCTGTCCCGATTACGCCAGACCATCGCTTTCTGGCCCACATCCCGGATCAGTTCCAGCACATCCCGTTCGCCCAGCACGTCACGTATCTGTCCCGACAGTTCGCGTTTTCGGCGGGTATCGATTCGAACCAACACCGTCATCCCTGCCCGCAACTGGGGGTCACCTGCCTGATTGGTTATTGCAAGGTTGATGGGTATGCGCTGAACGACTTTGACCCAGTTTCCCGATGCGTTCTGTGGGGGTAGGATCGAGAATTCAGCGCCGGTGGCTGGTGCGATGCTGCTGACTACAGATTCCCAAATTTTGTCGGGATATGCATCGGCCACAATGGTCGCCTGTTGACCAGGCAGAATATGGGTAAGTTGTGTTTCCTTGAGATTGGCTTCAATCCAGATCGGTTGATTCTCTATCAGGGTGAATATCGGTTTGCCGGCCTGCGCGAACTCACCCACCTGCAGTTTCATATTACTGACGACACCGGAGGCGGGCGCGCGGATGGTGGCGGCCTTTAGGTCAATCGCCGCCTGATCATAGGTTGTTTGAGCGGCCAGATAGCGTGGATGCTGGTCGACCGGTAGTAGTTTATTGCCTGCCAGTTGAGCCAGCACTCGCTGTACACGTTGTTCAATGATTTTCACCTCACGTCTTGCAACCTGCAGGTCATGCCTGGCTTCGTCATACTTTTCTTCACTACTCAGACCTTGCTTCAGTAGTTTTCGTTGGCGTTTGTAACGTCGATCGAGATATCGCACTTTGTCCTCGGCCAGTTGGGCCTGAACAACGGTTTCGCCGTAATCGGCACGCAAAGATTCGAGTTCGGTTCGGATCACTGCCATCTGTGCTCGGGCCCGATTGAGCGCGATCTCGAGCGGTGAAGAATCCAGCTGTAACAAAATATCATTGGCTTCAACCCCCTGGTTATCCGCGACCAGCATGGAGGTGACCCGACCTGAAACCTCTGTGCTGATGATGATGACATTGGCCTTCACATAGGCGTTGTTCGTGCTGACATACCGGCCGCCAGCCGCGTATAGATACAGGGCCACACAAATGCCCGCTAGGGGGATAACGATAAGAAAAAAAGTTCGTTTCAGCCTGCGACTGCTCAACATGGAGAAAAGTTTGTGCTCCGGCATCACGTCTTACTCTTATTGGTCACGGGCAGATTCAGCAGATTTGTCTTCAAGTGAATCAAGATATCGACTAACCGCTCTCGTTCCTTTTCGTTCAA
>JAPKAJ010000363.1 GCA_028825345.1 Arenicellales bacterium
CAAACCTTCTGCCGGGACCTGCTCTGACAAGGGTTATGCAACCGGCTACGACGTCGGCTGGCGCGGCGACTCCGGCAGAGTCATCGTCTGGTTTGGTGATGCCTGCTCTTGGACTACTACTGTAGATAAAAGCGAAGTCACCGCAGCACTTTCGGCCAACAATATCATCGTGGCTGGCATCAATACCCACAGTAAGGATCGCGGTATCGACTATCGAGGTGCTACGGCGACAGGCTCCTGTGCATTTGGCTCAGGTGCAACCGACGGTCAGGCCTCGGTAATTACCAACGTGACAGGCGGTACTTTGACCAACAATGTCCGGGGCACAGGTGACACTATCAACGCCATCCTCGATGCAGTCGCTGGCGGTATCGCGCAATCCGGCTCTGCTGCAGCGGTCTCTTTCAGCACGACTTCGTTGACCGAAGGCAGCCAGTTGTACCAAAGTAAATTCAATGCCAAAGACTGGTCCGGCGACGTGATCGCCTACGAGCTGGATGACGATGGCTCACTTGGCAGTAAGGCCTGGAGTGCCGCGGACAAACTGGACAGCACGACGCCCTCGGCACGGGTGATGATCACCACTGGCACGCTCCACGGCACCACCCAGGGCGTACCGTTTCGTTGGGGCTCATTAACCCCCAAACAGCAGCGCGATCTTCGTACCGAAGCCAATGGAGCCCTGGGTGTCACATCAACGGGCAAAGCCCGCCTGGATTACCTGCGCGGAGATAGAACCCATGAGGGTGCTGCCCTGGGATTTCGGGTGCGCGGCAACCGCCTGGGCGATATCTGGCATTCCAGTGCCATCTACGTTGGCAAACCCAGCCGCGGTTGGCCAGACAGCGGTGGCGGGTTCCCCGATGGATCAAACAAGTACTCGGTATTTGCATCGAGCCAAACGGGTCGCACGGCTATGGTCTACGTGGGTGCCAACGATGGCTTTATGCATGGTTTTCGGGCCAGCGACGGCAAAGAACTGATTGCCTATGCGCCCAATAATCTTTTCAGCAGCACTATCAGCGCCGGCTATCACCGTCTGGCTGATCCCAACTTCAACCACAACAACCTTTATGTTGACGGAACACCGACAGTCAGCGATGCCTTTTTTATCGGCACCAACGCCAGATCGAAAAGCTGGCATACGGTACTGGTTGGCACGCAAGGCGGTGGCGGGCGAGGTCTGTTTGCCCTTGATGTGACCAACCCCGACAGCGCGACCTTTCGCGAGAGCAATGCAACCAACGTTGTGCTGTGGGAGTTTGCCAATGATCATGATGCCCACCTGGGCTATACCTACAGCCAGCCAACGATTGCACTTATGAACAACGGCCGCTGGGCCGCGATTACCGGCAACGGCCTGGAGGACACCGCCACAGACAGTAGTGGCGGTCAGGCGCAACTTTTCATTATCTACCTGGATGGCGGCACCGACGGCACCTGGACTTACGGCACCGATTACCTTCGTATCTCAACGGGCTCGGGGTCACCCAGTACCCGCAATGGACTTTTCTCGCCTGGCGTGGTTGACCTTGATAACAATGGCACAGCTGATCGTATCTATGCCGGCGATCTGAATGGCAGCCTGTGGGCCTTTGATGTCTCGGGAAAAACCGATACCGGCTGGAATGTAGCTCATAACCGCAAAGCATTTTTTACCGGAAACGCCAACCAGCCGATTACGGTGAAACCCACTGTTATCCGACACCTCGCGGCAACGAACGGCAGTGCCCCGAACCTGCTGGTACTCTTTGGCAGCGGGCGCTTTCTGGCTGATGACGACAAAACGCGCAGCGACACGCAGTCGTTCTACGGCGTCTGGGATAACGGCACCGGCGACCTTGTCAGATCCAGCCTGGCAAGCCAGACTTTCCTCCTTAATGATGATTCCGAGCGCGCCCGGGTGCTCGACCCCTATCTTAAGGTCAACTACGACAAAATGACCGGCCGCCAGTACGGCTGGTATATCGACCTGCCGGCGAAAGGTGAGCGGGCGGTATCAGAGGCGCTGGTACGCGGCGGTATCGTCTACTTCAACACCATCATTCCCGATGTCAGCGTATGCGCTTCTGGTGGCAGCGGTTGGGAGATGTCGGTAAAGACGGAAAACGGCGGCAGCCCGGAGGCGCCTGTTTTTGATTTCAACGAAGACGGCATTGTTGCCGTCATCGGTGACACTGCTTCCGTCCGCGGGCGTAGCCGTGCCAAAGGGACAGAAAACACCGCCTATGCCGGAAAAAAACTTGAAGAAGAGCAAGGCATGCCGGCAGGCCCCTCGATCATCGGTAATCAGCGCTTCACACCGGGCAGCGCTACCGACGAAGGCGGCGAGATGCAACAAACGGTGTTGATATCAAACGAGGCCACAGTGACTGGCCGACTGTCCTGGGAACAGCTATTTCCAGACTAAAGATTAAAAGTTTTACCCTGGTCCGTGGGGCCAAAAGGAATAGAAATGAAAAAAGCAACGCGAATTCAAAGGGGTTTCACACTGATCGAACTGATGATCGTGGTGGCGATCATCGGCATTCTTGCCGCTATTGCGCTACCTCAATACACCGATTATGTGACGCGCTCTCGGCGCATCGATG
>JAPKAJ010000065.1 GCA_028825345.1 Arenicellales bacterium
ATTTTGGCCAACCCCCCAGAGGTGGTTGCCAGCGTGTCAATTCGTGCTGCCGGTATGTTCAGTGCCAGCCAGGCTAGCAATATCGCTCCACCGATGCCGGCAGCAACCCACCAGCCGATAAGCGGGATCTGGCCAACGACCGCCTGGTCCAGAGTTAGCGCTATCAGGGCAAAGCACAGCAATACCAGTACGCCCAGAAAACGATCCACCAGTACCACGGCGACCGCATCGGATTTGCTGCCACCCACCCGCCACGAGTCGTACATGCGTACGACGTCACCACCGACGGTGGATGGCAGAAAATTGTTGAAAAAGTGCGCAACCATGAAAGAGCGTATCAGGTACAGAATCGGGGCATTCCCGCCCTGGGCACGCATCAGGGTGCGCCAACGAAAAGCGCTGATGATGTAGCCGACAAAAAACAGGCTAAACGCGAGCCCAAGTAGCGCAAGATTGGCCGACTCAATAACTGCAAATACCGAGTCGAGCGCGACATCGCGTGTTATCCAGAGAATCAGGCCGCCGGACAGCAGCAGTTTTAACGCCAGGATAGGCAGATTTTTCTGGGACATGCCCCGGTCTTTGAGTAGCGCGTTCAGTTGTTGCCGCGCTGCCCAAGCGCGCGTGCGGGTACCCCGCCGACGATTGCGCCAGGCGTTACCGTCCGCGTAATGACCGCACCCGCGGCACCCACGCTTCCATCTCCGATGGTGACCCCGTCAAGAACTGAAACATTGGCGCCCAGCCAGACATCGTTACCAATCGTGCAGCCGCCATCGGGGCGAATACCCTGCTGGGCAATGGGAATATCCAAACGGTCTATGTTGTAGTTACCGCCCCCGACCAGGTAGCAACGTGGCCCCAGGATTGCGTCATCACCGATGGCAACTGGACATCGTTGCGCCGATTGGATGATGGTGTATGCGCCGATACCGGTTCGATCGCCAATCTGCACGGCGCCTTCCTTGCACGAAATCATAACGTTGTTAGCCAGGATCACGTCATTGCCAATGCTGATCACAGCAGACTCTGTCGAATGCCGCGCGTCGAGCAGTACGCCTTCACTCAATACAGCGTTATCACCGATGATCACCCGACCAGGATGGCGCAAGATCATGTTGGTGCCAAACATGACACCTTTTCCGCAATGGCCAAACAATTTTGGCCAGAACAACTGTCTCAGGAGGAGTCCAATAGCGCCAGGTACCGGTGATAGCCAGGAACACCATTCGAAGTACAACGTGGTGAGCAGTTTGCGTGATCCAACCAGTACATCCTGATAGCGTCGAAGTCCGGATGATTCATCCGTGACAGCCTGTTGCGTCTTCGGAAAATGATTTTGTGGGGTCATTGCGCTGCAGGCCGTAGCAGTTTTCAGCCGACAGCAGGAACCTCTACCTTGGGCCGATGGCGCGATGATTGAACTCTTCGCGCGACCTCGGGTTTTGCCGCGACTGGTATCGGTGCCGGTGTGGCTGGAGCGGCAGTAGCCGGTTTTGCCTCGGTCCGTGGCCTATCAGTGGTATTTGGACTGGTTTGAGAGGCGCGCTCACGTCGTGGCGGGCGAGCATTGGCTTTTTCGTCGCGTTTGGGCGCGCGTTCGTGAGCAGGTGATTTGCGCGGCTTGTCAGAGCTTGACTGGCTACGGGTTGGCCGCTCGAGCACGGCCTCAGAAATCTCCTGGCGCGCCAGCGGATGGCCAATGTACTGTTCGATATCGAGCAGTGAGAAGGCATGGTCCTCACAGGCAAAACTGATGGCGTGCCCGCTGGCACCCGCCCGGGCGGTGCGGCCGATGCGGTGCACGTAATCCTCGGCATCCTGCGGCAGGTCATAGTTAATGACATGGCTCACGCTGGGGATGTGCAGGCCACGTGCGGCAACATCAGTCGCTACGAGTACCTGCCGTTTACCCTCCTTAAAGGCATTAAGCAATTGTTCGCGTTTTTGTTGTGGAACGTCACCCGATAACACGGCCGCGGTATAGCCCTGCTGTTTGAGCGCCCGGCCCACCCGGTCACAGGTGACCCGCATGTTGGAGAAAACCAGAACCCGGTCACCGGCGGTCTGGCGCATCAGCCCCAGCAATAAGGGTAGTTTCTCGGCGTTGGCAGGGTAGTAGACTTCCTCGAGCAGCCGTTCGGCGACGACCACGTCGGCGTCGATCTTGATCTCCTTGGGATTGTTCATGTGTTCGTAGCCCAGCTCATTCACTCGGTGTGAGAGCGTGGCCGAGAACAGTAGATTCAGTCGCTCAGTGGGCGGCGGCATCCGTCTCAGTACGTAGCGGATGTCTTTGATAAAACCCAGATCAAACATGCGGTCCGCTTCATCGAGCACCAGAACCTGTACTGCGTTGAGATCAAAGACTTGCTGTTTGAAGTAATCGATCAATCGCCCCGGCGTGCCAATTAGCACGTCCACACCGGCGGCCAGAGTCTCGCGCTGCTCTTGATAGCCTGTGCCACCGTAGACCAGCCCTAGTTTCAGGCCGGTGGTTCTTCCCAGTACTTGGGCATCACGGTGAATCTGTATCGCCAGTTCCCGTGTCGGCGCGAGCACCACGGCACGAGTGCTGAGCGGTCCTGCAGATTCCGGCCGGGGATGGGTCAACAGGTGGTTAAAAATGGCGAGTAGAAAAGCGGCGGTCTTGCCAGTGCCAGTTTGGGCCTGGCCAGCGACATCCTGGCCGGCCAGTGCCACCGGCAAGGATTCCGCCTGAATCTTGGTGCAATACTCAAAGCCGGCATCAGCCAGGCCTTCGAGCAGTTGGGGCTCTAACGCAAATTCGGTAAAGCGGGTTTTGGTGAGGTAACTGGTATCTTCCATAGGGTTTTATAGCTTTATAGCGTGATTGGGGTATCGTGTGGTTGCTGTTACGACCAGCGTGATTGCAGGATTATGAATATAAAAAGGCCGGGAATATCAGCCACGCCAAAAAGCTGGCATGGCCTGCTGGGCGGGTCGCGGGTTTAATGCAGGAGCAAGCGAAGCCTCCCGCGGATAGATAATTGGTCCTTGATTCTCTGGGTGGAATTCTGGTAAAACTGTTGTGTCGGGCGGAAATAGCGAGCCGTCAGTTGCGCTGTCCGGTACAATAATCCCAGGTGACAACTGAAAATCAGTATACCACACGTCCTGATTGTCACAGAGTCACACCCCTTTCATGTCCCCTCGGGGAAAATCCAGGTCAATAACAAATGTCGGAAAATATTATTCACGTCAGCGATGATTCTTTTGAGCAGGAAGTTTTGCAATCCGATAAGCCGGTCCTGATTGATTATTGGGCCGAGTGGTGTGGACCCTGCAAGATGATCGCGCCAGTGCTGGCCGAACTGGCCGACGAGTACGCCGACAAGGTGCAGATTGCCAAATTGAATATAGATGACAACCCGGCAACGCCACCCAAATATGGTATCCGGGGTATTCCCACGCTGATGTTATTTAAGAACGGCGAGGTCGAAGCGACCAAAGTGGGCGCTGTCTCCAAAGCGCAACTGGCAGCCTTTCTGGATGAGAATATCTGAGCACAAACCAGCCCCTGCGAGCTCGCAGCTGCACACCAAAGCGTCCGGCCGGGACTAGACCTGGCCGGCATTTTAATGATAACGTTAACCCTGGGTTGAGAGCCCACCCCGTCCGTACCCCTTTATTTTCAGAAGTTTCCCAGCATTTAGCCGCCATAAAGTGACCCGTTTTGGGCCCAGTGGCCCGCCGGGCGCTGATTTTCCAAACCCACCGAGACCTCTACAGCTATGTCCCTAAGTCTGTCCGAGCTAAAAGAAAAAACCCCCACGGAACTGGCCGAATTCGCACGCACGCTCAAGTTGGACAACATAACCCGCTTGCGCAAGCAGGACCAGATCTTTGCCATCCTCAAGTCCCAGGCCAAGCGCGGCGAGAAGATCAAGGGCGAGGGTGTGGTCGAGATCCTGCAGGATGGCTTTGGCTTCCTGCGCTCGGCCAGCAGTTCATACCTTGCTGGGCCGGATGACGTCTACGTCTCCCCCAGCCAGATTCGCCGTTTCGGCCTGCGTACCGGTGACACGATTACCGGCCTGGTGCGTCCCCCTAAGGATTCCGAACGGTACTTCGCGCTACTCAAGGTCGAGACCATCAACTTTCAGTTGCCCGAAGAAGCCAAGAAGAAGATTCTGTTTGAAAACCTCACCCCGTTGCATCCTGATGAGCGTCTACGCCTGGAACAGGAGAACGGTTCTTCGGAGGACCTGACCGGACGAGTGGTCGATATCGTCTCACCCATAGGTAAGGGTCAGCGCGGTTTGCTGGTTTCGGCGCCAAAGACCGGAAAGACCGTGATGCTGCAGCAGATCGCCCATGCGATCACAGCGACCGAGCCTGACAGCACATTGATTGTGCTGCTGATCGACGAACGCCCGGAAGAAGTGACCGAAATGAGGCGCTCCGTGCGCGGGGAGGTGGTTTCCTCAACCTTTGATGAACCTGCCACGCGCCACGTCCAAGTAGCCGAGATGGTTATCGAAAAAGCCAAGCGCCTGGTGGAGCACAAGAAAGATGTGATCATTCTGCTTGACTCGATCACCCGCCTCGCGCGCGCCTACAACACTGTGCAGCCCGCATCGGGCAAGGTGTTGACCGGTGGTGTGGATGCTAACGCTCTGCAAAAACCCAAGCGATTTTTTGGCGCTGCACGCAATATCGAAGAAGGCGGTAGCCTCACGATTCTGGCCACTGCCTTGATCGATACCGGCTCCAAGATGGATGACGTTATCTACGAGGAGTTCAAGGGTACCGGCAATATGGAAATCCACCTTGATCGCCGTATTGCTGAAAAACGCGTCTACCCGTCGGTGGTGATAAGCCGCTCCGGGACCCGCCGCGAGGAGCTACTCATCGACCCAGCCGAACTGCAGAAGATCTGGTTGCTACGCAAACTGCTGCACCCGATGGACGATATCGAGGCCGTCGAGTTCCTGCTGGACAAGTTGCGGGCCACCAAGAACAACGCTGAGTTTTTCAAATCAATGAACCGCTAATTCTGAACTTGCGACACCCGCGCGTTTCGCCTATGATCCGCGTCCCGCCGGGGCTTTGGCCCCGACCAAAGCCATATAACACTCATGAAGCCAGACACGCATCCCACCTACGAGACCATCAAAGTGGTCTGCGCCTGCGGCAATAGTTTCGAGACCCGCTCTACGCTGGGCGAGGAACTGCACGTGGAAATCTGTTCAGCTTGCCACCCGTTTTATACCGGCCAGCAGAAGATCATCGACACTGCCGGGCGCGTTGGCAAATTCCAGAAAAAGTACGGCCGCTCTGCTTGACGGCCCGGCAGCTGCTGCTGCGACCCGGGTATTTGCTCATCTGAAAAACTGCGCTTGCGCAGCACCCGCCGTTATGGTGGCGGTTTTGTGTTGCCTTGTCAGCACGCCAGTATTTCCCCAGTCGGTGCGTATCGCCGAGGTGACTCGGGTGATCGATGGCGATACCCTGACGTTGACCTCCGGCGAGACTATCCGCCTTGCCGGTATCAATACCCCGGAGATGGCGTACAAAACCCGTCCCGGCGAGCCGCTGGCTGTTGAGGCGCGCGATGCGCTACAGACACAGGTATCGAGTGGTTGGGTTGGCGTCGAGACTGCGCCACAGATAAAAGACCGTTACGGCCGTACCTTGGCCTACCTGTTCACGCCTGACGGTGCCAGCATCCAGACAGCCTTGCTGCGTGAAGGACTGGCCAGCGCAGTTGTGATCTCCCCCAATGATCGTTATCTTGAGGAATTCACTTGGGCAGAAGATGCCGCCCGCCGTTTTGACCGCGGTATCTGGGCATTGCCGTATTATGCCCCCCATTCGCCTGATCGCGTCCGTGGTGGTTACCAGTTTGTCCATGGCCGTTTGTCACGCATTGAAATCGGTGAGAAATGGTTTATCTTTTCCCTGAACCAAAAGTTCGTGATTCTGGTTCGTCGCACTGACTGGCAGGCCTATTTTGGTTACTCGCCGTGGGCACTTGACCAGGCTACAATTGTGGCGCGAGGTTGGGTTTCCCAAAAGAAGTCCCGCGCCACACTGGTGATCAGCCATCCCTTCATGCTCGAGCGCTGTGGTATCGATCCTCAGCGGTTGTGCCCTGCTAATTGATCAACTCTTGATACAACTCAGCTTATCGCCCCCTTTCGCGTGCTGACACCATGTCGCTTCACAGGCAAGCGCGAACACTGATGCACGTGATGCATTGGCATGTGGTTTTTGCAATTTCCTGGCTTGCGGCCTGCACGCTGGCGTTTCATCTACTATTCGTGCTTTCCCGGGCGGGCGCCACCCCTTCAATCAGGGCGCGGCTCGTAGAGCCAACGTCCCCCATCGGTCGCAACGACCGCCGCCCGGCCGAAGCTGAATTCGAAGATCAAACATGACCAAGACGATTACGGCCCTGCTCGCAGTATTGGCTGGCGTCTTTGCGGCGCCCGCCTGGGCCCAGGTGCGGGTACATGATCCCATGGTGCGCATGGTGCCGCCGGGGCAGCCTATCAGTGTCGCCTTTATGACTCTGCATAACCATGGCATGGATGAAAAAATACTGGTGAAGGTACACTCGGACGTGGCCGGCGCGGCGGAAATGCACAATCACATCCTGGCGGACGGCATGATGAAGATGCGCCGTATTGATACGATTGTGGTACCGGCCCATGGCCAGGTGGAACTGAAACCCGGCGGACTGCATATCATGCTGATCGGACTGAGCCGTAACCTGCAGTTAGGTGAGCGAGTTACTATTAATCTGGAGTTCGCTGACGGCGAGCGCCTGACAGTTAACGCACCGGTGCAGATGGCCGGGGACATGCATACCCCAACAGATCACACCAAACACGCCGACTGATCCGGATAAGGGCAGGAGTGGCGTGGGCCATCCGGCCCTATCGATAAGAGAAAGAGCGATGATCACGACAAAAACATGGCGCCTTCCTTTGCTCGTGCTGCTATGCGCCACCGCGATAGGCCTGGGGGCCGGGGTATGGCTGCAGCAGCGTGGCAGTCAAGCCGTCAATCCCTACGAGAAACTCGGTGGTGATTTCACCCTGGCGTCAGCTCACGGTCCGGTATCCCTGAGTGACTACCGTAACAAGGTCGTGATGCTGTTCTTTGGCTACACCTCGTGCCCGGATGTCTGCCCCACGGATCTTGCGCGGATGAGTGCCGTGTTCGATCAGTTGTCCGATGCCGAGACAAAGCGGGTTGTGGGCATGTTTGTGAGTGTCGACACCGATCGCGATACACCCGAGCACGCCACCAAGTACGCGGCGTTTTTCCATAAGCGGATCATGGGGCTCAGCGGGTCTGCCGAGGCAGTAGCGGCGGTAGCGAAGCAGTATTACGTACTGTACCAGCGAGTCGACACTGAGGATTCTGCGTTGGGCTATACCCTGGATCATTCAGCGACGACCTACCTGATCGGCCCAAAGGGCAAGGTTCGCGATCTGGTGCGGCACAGGGTCGAGGCGCAGGAGATGGCCGAGGCCGTGCGCACTGTACTGGCTGGATAAAGGATCTACAGGCCATGCGACTTGAGGATAAGGCCGAAGCGGTTGCGTTTGAACTGGATCAGGCGGGCTTGTACTTCGGCCATGGTACCGACAACGCTTTTGACGAGGCGGTCTGGCTGGTACTCGAAGCGGCGGGACTTGACCCTTCGGGGGATGAGGTTCCCTGGCAAAGCATTCTCAGCGCTGATCAATGCCAGGCCGTAGATGCGTTGCTTGCCCGTCGCATTGAGACCCACCAACCTCTGGCATACCTCGTTAACCGGGCATGGTTTGGGGGGCGCGATTTCTTTATCGATTCGCGTGCTATCGTGCCACGATCGCACATCGGCGAATGGATTTCGGAGCGCTTTACCCCCTGGCGGGTAGATCGGCCGTTGGACGCCATACTTGATCTTTGCACCGGCAGTGGCTGTATCGCGATATCTTTGGCGCTGGCTTTTCCCGAAGCAAAGGTAGATGCCAGCGATATCAGTGCCGCAGCACTGGAAGTGGCCGCCATCAATGTCGAGCGACACGCGGTCGGTGATCGAGTGCGCCTGGTGCAAGGCGATCTTTTTAGCTCCTTAGAGGGGCAACGCTATGACCTCATCGTCTGCAACCCGCCCTACGTCAGCGACAGTTTGATGGGTTCTCTGCCGCACGAATACAATCACGAGCCAACACTGGCATTCGCCGGTGGCAATGGAGGGCTCGATTTCATTACCCCCCTGCTGTATCAGGCCCGCGCTCATCTTTGCGACGATGGCCTGCTGGTGGTAGAAGCCGGCAGTGCTCGTGATGCGCTCGAGGCCGCCTGGCCGCAGGTGCCGTTCACCTGGCTGATGTCAATGAATGACGATGCGGTGGTGTTTGTGGTAAATGCGCAGGAACTTGAGGCGCTGATTGGGCAGGCAGAGCAGTGAAACTGGGCGCCGACCGACGATCAGATCTCGATCATTTCGAAATCGATCTTGGTGGCGTCGCAGTCCGGGCATTGCCAATCATCGGGAATATCTTCCCAGCGTGTTCCAGGAGCGATACCCTCCTCGGGCAGGCCTTCAGCTTCCTCATAGATGAAGCCGCAGATAATGCACATAAAGGTTCGGTTGACCATGACCTGATTGAAAGTTTTCAAATAGCAGCGGCGGATTCTAGCCGATCAACACAATCCAAAACATCCAGAATATACGCGCGACCCTATTTTTTATACTCGTAGCACTGACCTACGGAGCTCCTCATGAACGACAAAAACAAACAGCTTTTTGACCAGGCCTGCGCGGTTATTCCCGGCGGGGTTAATTCTCCGGTACGCGCTTTTAAGTCAGTTGGTGGAACCCCGGTGTTTATTGACCATGCGCGCGGCCCTTTGCTCTACGGTGCTGACGGCCGAACTTATATCGATTATGTGGGTTCTTGGGGCCCGATGATCCTCGGCCATGCCGATCCAGATATCGTTGCCGCCGTGCAGCACGCTGCTGAGCGGGGCCTGAGTTACGGCGCCCCCACCGCGCTGGAAACAGAACTGGCGCAGCAGGTCTGTACTGCGGTACCGTCCATCGAACAGGTCCGTATGGTCAACTCGGGTACCGAGGCGACCATGAGCGCAATACGCCTGGCGCGCGGCTTCACCGGCCGCGATACCCTGGTTAAGTTCGAAGGCTGCTATCACGGCCATGCCGACAGCCTGCTGGTCAAAGCGGGTTCTGGTGCGCTGACCCTGGGTATACCCACCTCGCCCGGTGTACCGGCCGATGTGGCACGCCATACGCTTACTCTGGAATTCAACAATACGGTGCAATTGGAGCAGGTTTTTGCCGAATCCGGCGATGACATCGCTGCGGTTATCGTCGAGCCCATTGCCGGGAACATGAACTGCATCGCCCCCCTGCCGGGGTTTCTCCAGGCTTTACGTGATGTTTGTGACCGCAGCGGATCGCTGCTGATTTTTGACGAAGTGATGACCGGGTTTCGGGTCGCGCCAGGAGGGGCGCAGTCGCTCTACGGCATCCGACCCGACCTGACTACGCTGGGCAAGGTACTTGGCGGCGGGTTGCCGGTGGGCGCTTTTGGCGGCAGGGCTGAGGTGATGGCGCAGCTCGCGCCGACCGGCCCGGTCTACCAGGCCGGCACTTTGTCGGGCAATCCGCTGGCGATGTCAGCCGGGATCGCAACTTTGAAGAAAATCGCGGCACCAGGATTTTTCGATGCCCTGACAGACAAAACCCGCACTCTGGTTTCGGGATTGGCAGCGGCAGCGCATGATGCCGGGGTTCCTTTGGCTACCGAGTTTGTGGGTGGAATGTTCGGTCTGTTTTTTACCGAACAGGATCGGGTGAGTTCTTTCGCTCAGGTGATGGCCTGTGACACCGTGCGCTTTTCGCACTTTTTTCACGGCATGCTTGATCACGGCGTGTATCTGGCACCCTCGGCTTTTGAAGTAGGCTTCGTGTCGATCACCCATGGCGATGCTGAGATCAACGATACCATCGAAGCCGCGCGCGCGGTTTTTGCGACACTCAACGCAAAAAGTTGATCGAAAGGGGGTAGTGCGGAGGCAGGTTGACGGATGCGCGCCAGGCGTTGCGTGCCACCGTCAGTATGTGGAAGACAGCCAGTAGCGCCAACAGAATGAGGCCGACAAAAATAAAGACCAGTATCAACGCGGTGACATACAAGATACTCATCGTCAGCGCAAAGTTCAATGCGGCACGGCCGTGAGCATCAAGCCAGGGTGAGTGTCGCCGCCAGGCCAGCCATGTCAGCCATGGCCCCAGCAGGTATCCCAGCGGTAGCCCTACATAAATCAGAAGTGCTGACAGATGCTGCACGCTGGCGCGCCAGTCTGCCGAGGCGGGTTTTGCTGTTGCTGCAGGTGACAGTTGGGCCACCCCGCGCACCAGGCCAATAATGCCAATCATCCCGGTCAGTGCACTGAATACCAGGGCGAAAATAACGCCTGAGAAGGACACCAAGGGCAGGTTTGCACTGCTCAGCAACAGCGCGGCAATGCCGCCCGTTGCCAGAACGGCGAGCGCGATACCAAGTGCGAGAAAGCCGATACAGACAATTTTCATTGTAGAGCCTGCGAGCGCAGACAGCTCACAGGATATATCAA
>JAPKAJ010000364.1 GCA_028825345.1 Arenicellales bacterium
ACGGCAGTGTTCAGCGTAACGAGGCACAGCGTCAATCAATCGCTCGGCTTTTCCAAGTGCCTCAGGCGCCACCGTCGCCAACTCCTCATCCATCAGAGACTCGATTGCCGCTTCTGTAGCGTCATCGAGCTTACGACCCTCAGCTGAAAAGAACTTAATACCGTTATCATGGTAAGGGTTGTGCGACGCGCTGATGACAATACCGCCGCATGCGCCGGTCTGGCGCGTGAGATAGGCAATACCCGGGGTAGGTAAAGGGCCAGTGAGCGCTATATCCACACCAGCGGCGGAAAGTCCGGCCTCAAGGGCTGACTCGAGAAGGTAGCCGGATATACGAGTGTCCTTGCCGATAAGGACCCTGCCACGCGCATGCCTGGCTCCCAAAACGCGCCCGGCCGCCCAACCCAAATGAAGAATTTCACTTGGAGTGACGGGACTTTTACCGACCTCACCCCGAACTCCGTCGGTACCAAAATACTTGGTCATGCCTGAGCGCTCCACTTCAATGAGCCGGAGAAAACAATTTTAGGTCGTGACGAATATCAAGGAATCTTTTGGTGAGCCCCACATCGTGAACACGAACGATCGCAGCGCCACGCTCGACCGCGAGCAAAGCAAGCAAGGCGCTGACCTCTTTGACATCCTCGGGTTCGCAAGAGCGTGCCAACGCACGAACAAAAGACTTGCGAGAAATGCCCACGACCAAAGGCGCGCCACATTCAGCGAGTTGCCCGAGCCTGCCTAGCAGTGCGCAGTTATGCTCGCGGGTTTTACCAAAACCAAACCCAGGATCCACCAGCAAGCGGGATCGATCCAACCCCGCTGCGTGGCAGGCCTCGATACGCCGGGTAAGAAAGCTTCTAATCTCCATCACCACGTCTTTGTATGACGGTTGATCCTGCATGGTACGCGGGGTTCCTTGCATATGCATCAAGATTACATTCGCTTGTAGGCTAGCCGCCATCGCGAGCGCTCCAGGTTGCCGCAGGGCGAATACGTCGTTAATCAAGCCGGCGCCAGCCTGGACCGCCTCTTGCATTACCTGGGGCTTGCTGGTGTCGATTGAAACCAAAACCCCGTCTGCGGCTAGTGCTTCGACAACCGGAAGTACGCGATCTAACTCCTGGTCTACGCTAACGGGGACTGCCCCGGGTCGAGTGGACTCCCCCCCGATGTCAATCACGTCGGCACCTTGCTTGACCAGTTCGCGCGCATGAATCAGCGCTTCGCCAGAGCCAAAGTGGCGGCCGCCGTCAGAAAAGGAATCCGGTGTCACGTTCACGATCCCCATAATAAGGGGATCTTTCCCAGGCGCTGAGCCCAGGGTACTGGCCAAACTGGCCACTGCAGCGACTATCCGACGATCATGCCGAATCGCCCGCCGGAGAATCCATATTCGGCTTGATATCCGGCCGCGCGGGCTTTTCCCCCCCGGTGTCGGTCGGTCGACCGCCCTCGTCCCCGGAGCTTGGTGGTCGCGGAGTTTCGCCTCGCATGATTTGATCAATCTGGTCGGACTCAAGAGTTTCCCAGTCCATCAACGCACTCGCCATTATCTCGATAATTTCTCTGCGTGATTCGATGATCTGGCGGGCGCGATCATACTGGCTTTGAATGATACGGCTGACTTCCTGGTCAACCTGTTCTGCAACTGCATTACTGATATTACGATGCGTGGTGACATCACGGCCCAAAAAGACTTCTGAGTCATTATCGCCGAAGACCCGAGGCCCGAGCTCATCACTCATACCCCAGCGCTGAACCATTTTCTGAGCCAGGTTGGTGGCCTGCTCAAAATCGTTTGACGCACCCGTGGTCATCTGCTTCATAAATACTTCTTCCGCGATTCGCCCACCCATCAGCACGGCAATCCTGGCCAGCAAATACTCTCGGTTATGACTGTACCGATCTTCCTCCGGTAGTTGCATGGTGACCCCTAACGCCCGGCCACGCGGAATAATAGTGACTTTGTGTACAGGATCGGTATTGTCCGAAAGGATCTTGGCAACTACGGTATGCCCGGATTCGTGGTACGCCGTATTCAAACGCTCCTCCTCGGGCATAACCAATGAACGTCGTTCAACCCCCATGATGACCTTATCTTTAGCGAGTTCAAACTGCTCCATCGATACTTTTTTGCGGCCTGCGCGGGCCGCGAATAGTGCGGCTTCGTTAATCAAATTAGCGAGGTCCGCACCCGAAAAACCGGGGCACCCACGGGCGATTACAGATGTTTCGACATCGTCATCGATCGGTACCTTGCGCATATGAACCTTCAGGATCGCTTCGCGTCCACGAATATCCGGTAACGGCACATGCACTTGCCGATCAAACCGGCCTGGCCGTAACAAGGCCGGATCCAGCACGTCAGGTCGGTTGGTTGCCGCAATTACAATAACTCCGTCGTTGCCCTCAAAGCCGTCCATCTCAACCAGTAACTGGTTAAGGGTTTGTTCCCGTTCATCATGTCCACCGCCCAATCCCGCGCCACGCTGGCGGCCTACAGCGTCAATTTCGTCGATGAAGATGATGCAAGGTGCATTCTTTTTCGCTTGCTCAAACATATCCCGGACCCGTG
>JAPKAJ010000365.1 GCA_028825345.1 Arenicellales bacterium
AGGGCATCTCCGGCGGGTGTTGGTGTGACGCTTTTCGTTTGGTGAAAAAGCAGGGTGGCCCCAAGGCGCATTTCCAGGTCGGAAAACCGAGGGCTGACGGCAGACGGAGCAATGGTGTTTGCCTCGGTGGCGCCGGCGATCAACCCTTGTTCAACGCTATTCAGGAAGAGTTTGATGGTCGTCAGATCAAACTGCATAGAACCCCCTCTGATTTATGCGCTGATCCGCATTCTTGGCAGCAAACGCACATGACCGCCGGTATCAACATCCGGTAGTGCATCGATCAATGCAGTGGCGTCCAGCAGTTTGCTCAAATCCACCCCGGTTGAGATTCCCATATTTTCGAAGGTGAAAACCAGATCTTCGCTCGCTGTATTCCCCGACGCTCCGGGCGCGAAAGGACAGCCGCCCAACCCTGCGGCAGCCGCATCAAAAATCCGGATGCCAGCGTTGTAGGCAAAAAGGGCATTCGCGACGCCCAACCCATAGGTATCATGCCCGTGAAAAGCCCAGGCAACGCTAGTATCGGGTTTGTGCTTATAAACTAGTTCGCCACATAAGGCGGCAACATGATCTGGAAATCCTCTGCCTGTCGTGTCACAAAGACCGAACTCAATAGGGATGCCCATTTCAAGGGCATGTTCAATGATATCAAGCACCGCTTTTTCAGGGGTTCGGCCTTCATAAGGGCAATCGAAAACGGTGGCAATATTGACGCGTAATTGAAAGCCATCAATCTGTCGGCCTGCTGCCACAATTATCTCCAACTCTTCTTGTGACTCAGCGATGGTGCGCCGGACATTGCTGTGGTTGTGTGATTCGGAAGCCGACAGGACAAAGACCAGATCCCTGACACCAGCGTCCAATGCCATTTGCCCACCGATAGCATTTGGTACTAATGTGCTCAGGCGGACAGGCCGAGTCGAGCATTTCACTGCGAAAGCCGCGTGGATCTTTGCCGTGTCAGCCATTTGTGGAATTGCTTTGGGGCTGACAAATGCACCGACCTCGAGCCTGCGATATTTCGCTTCCATGAGGGCCTCGACGACCGCGATTTTTGTATGCGTTGGTATGAACGGTTTTACAGCCTGAAACCCGTCACGAGGGGCAACTTCGACGATTTGTACGGGGTCTTGTGCTTTCATATAACCTGCTCCGCCCGCAGGGCCTGAATGTCAGTCGCGGACATGCCCAGCAGATCGCCCAGAATATGGTCCGTATGGGCACCTACATCAGGACCTGGCCAGGAAATACCGCCGGGTTCACTTCCGGATATTTTGGGCACAATTCCGGGGTGTAAGACTTGTCCAAAATTTGGATCTGCTACCGCACAAATCATATCACGCGCCTTAAAATGAGCATCATTGGCGCAGTCTTCAATTGTATAAATAAGTGTAGAGGGAATATCGGCTTGAGCCAGAATCCGGGCGGCAGAGCCTGCTTCTAGATTCTGCGCCCAGCCAGAAATAGCCGCGTCTAGTTCTTCCGCGTGTGTGACTCGCCCAGGGTTATCGCTGAACCGCGAATCGCTCGCGAGATCATCTCTTTCGATCAACACCATCAGGCGTTGGAACAAAGCATCCGAATTTGCGGCTATCACGATCCAACGTTTATCCTTTGTCAGATAGGCATTTGAAGGGGCGTTTGTTGGCAAGGTTGCTCCTGTCGGTTGCCGAATATCTCCGAGCATTCCGTACTCAGGCAATGCCCCTTCGAGTAAGGAGAAGACCGACTCTGTCAACGCGACATCAACCGATGGCGCCTTTGCGTCACGATCGGGCCGACCCGCATGAATTGCCGACAGCAGACCGATCGCCGCATACAATCCTGCAACCATATCGCCCAGACTAACCCCGGTGCGCGCCGGAGGCAACGGTGTTACGCCTTCCGGGAACCCGGTCAGATGGCGTAGCCCTCCAATGGCTTCGCCAATAACCCCGAACGCGGCGCGGTCACGATCCGGGCCGGTTTGACCGTATCCCGAGACGTGAACCAGGACGCAGTCGGGATTAATACCAGCGATAACATCGGCACCCAGTCCCCAACGATCCAGTTGTCCGGGCCGGAAGTTCTCAACCACCGCATCACAATTAGCGATCAATCGCTTTGCGACATCCAGACCTTTCTGATTTTTCATGTTGAGCGTAACGGACTTTTTGTTGCGCCCATGAACTGACCACCAAAGGCTTTTTCCGTCGACCATTTTTCCCCAACTGCGAACGGGGTCGCCTTTGCCGGGGTTTTCGACCTTAATTATTTCTGCCCCGAGATCCCCTAAAATGCGTGTGCAAAATGGCGCCGCGATAAAGTGCCCCAATTCAAGCACGCGAAGGCCGCTCAATGGTCCTTTTTTGGGACTTTGATCTGTTTCAGTCATTGGTGTCGCCAATCAGTTTCATGGTAGTTGTTCCTTGAGGGTGACAGAATAGATGGAAGCATCGGCAAAGGGAGAGCGTATGTCGATATGACGAACATCTCATATCAAGACGTCATTGGAAGTCGAGGTCAGCTTAAAAGTAGCCAGAACGTTGATTTATACACGAAGAGATGTTTATAGGGCTCATACT
>JAPKAJ010000066.1 GCA_028825345.1 Arenicellales bacterium
GCATTGCGGACAGACCATTGTCTCAAGGCATACATAAGCTTCAGTCAGCTTGTGGGGTATTAGCGCTGGCGCTACCCTTTGCCCTGATCAGGGCTAACAGGTCCTCATCCGTATGTGCAGCCTCAAGGCGTTCTACCGTTTGCGTCGCCATCTGATCAAGATCATCGTCGCTGCAGGTCACGCTCTCGCGACGCCATTCACTTAGGTAAGCATCCGACGAACCTTTACCGGCCCGCATGGCGGCGCGATCGATTGCGTCCTGAAAACGCTGCGCCAGCATAAACCTTACAGTCTGCCGACCCTTGCGGGCCATGACCAGCGAAGGGATATCCCGCCAAAAAACAGTGATCAACTTTGCCATCAGAACTCCTTCGTTGCCGGATCCCGACAGAAACCAGTCAGACTCGTCTCCAACTCTCCGTAACCGGTTCTGATATGTTCAAATTCTAGTCCCAGGGTTTGCGCTGCCGAGCGGGCAGTCTCCAGAGTTTCCTTCGAGTCAGTCTGAGCAAGGTATATCAGCCTGGTGTATGCCGAAAAGTAGGTTTCCAGAAGTTGCGGGTGGCGTTTGATGCCAAGCTCCTCCATCACCAGCCGGTCAAAATGCCGGGCCAGAAAATCGGTCAAATAGAATATCCCCGGTTCACGATCATGTCTGTCCAAAAAGGCTTGTGACCCCCAGAAGAACTCATAACAATGAGCGCCAGGAAGCCTTTCCACCCGCTCTTCTGCGAGAACCGCATCTAGTGCGCCTCCGGTACCACAATCGGCATAAGCGACAAAAATAGAATCGAACGCATCTCGAGACTGCCGCACCCGTTCGCGCACCGCCGGGGCAATCAGGCGTGGGTGATTATGCAGGCTTGCCGGAAGGCACTGGATCTCAAGGTGGTGCCACTTGTTGAGTCGAACCAGCGCAGTGATCTCATGAGCTAACGCTCCACAGGCAATAACCAGGCTCTTTCCTAACGACGGCGTTGCGGGCATAACCTTTCTCTTGCAAATAGGTGACGGCGTTCTTTACGTCCGATATGGGAAGATGGTATTTAGCGGGGAAACGCTGGGTCAAACTACTGCCAGCCGACGCATAAGTTATGCAGACTTTCGCCGCGCCCTGAGCTCAGCAATCAATTGCTTGGCAGTCTCCACCGCGACCGCGGCATCACGGCAGTACGCATCAGCTCCAATGGCCTGACTGAATTCCTCGTTCAGCGGAGCACCCCCCACCAGTACAACATAGTCATCGCGCATACCCTGTTCAGTCAACGTGTCGATCACTACTTTCATGTACGGCATGGTGGTGGTAAGCAGTGCAGACATACCGACTATATCCGGCTTGTGTTCCTCAATCGCGGCCAGGTAATTTTCCACCGGGTTGTTGATGCCGATATCAAAGACTTCAAAGCCTGCGCCCTCAAGCATCATTCCAACCAGGTTCTTGCCGATGTCGTGAATATCACCTTTGACCGTGCCGATAACGACAGTGCCAATGGATTCTGCACCCGTCTCTGCCAGCAGTGGCCGCAGGATTGCCATGCCGCCTTTCATCGCGTTCGCAGACATCAAGACTTCCGGTACGAAAAGAATCCCGTCACGAAAATCGATACCGACGATACGCATACCCTCGACCAGAGCATCAGCCAAAACCTTGTCCGGCCCCCAACCTCTTCCCAGGAGTATATTGGTCCCCTCTTCAATCTCCTCTTTGAGGCCGTCATAAAGGTCATCATGCATCTGCTCGACGAGTTCGTCGTCAGACAGGGTTTGTAGGTCCAGATCATCCTCTTGCTCATCACTCATCGCATGGGCTACCTTTGTTGGTATCAATACTGGGCACAGGACGGAATTCTAGATAGGAAGCCAAACAGAGTTGTTTTTGTCGCGACACGTCCCCATCACAGCGCGACACTACAGACTAAAGCGCTAGAATAAAGGCTCCAGTCATCTCGCCGCGGCAGGTATGTGTGGTACTTAGAACCAGATTCTGGTCTTGAGTCGCAGCAATGGCCTAACAGATAAGATTGTTAGGACATCCGCACGAATATTCCGGAGCGAGTCTTGGGATCAAAGCAAGTCGACTTGGGTGGCATGACCTCGCTCTCGTCGGCAACCGCCATCAATTCTGCCAATGAAGTAGGAAAACAGGCGAATCCCACCTGCCAGCCCTCGCTACAGCGAGCTTGCAGGCCTTCTAACCCACTGTCACCAGTCACGTAATCCAGCCGTGGATCGCCACGCACGTCACTAATCCCCAATAAAGGCTTTAGAATCCGGTCCTGCAAGATAGAGACGTCTAGATTCCGCAATGGCGATTTATCCAACACCGGGTGACGCAGGGTGAGCAGTATGGTCTGCCCATCCAATAGCATCAGGAACTGGCCGCGCTGTGCGGGAAACTCGACAGCATGATCGTCGCTTATAGGCTCAACCACGAAGTCTTTCGCCAGTTCGGTCAGTAGATTGGTTGTAGTTCTGCCGCCCAAATCCCGCACGCAACGATTAAAGGCTAAAACCCGCAATTGGTCCGCTGGAAACAATGCGGCCAGCAGATAATCCCACGGACCATCAGCCTTGCCGGCAGCCCGGCGACTGGCAGCATGTCGCAATGTCGAAGCCGCACGATGATGTCCGTCAGTCAGGTAGGTTGATTCAATACCAGAGAATGCCTGGCGAAGGTCATCGCACTGTGAAGTATCGGTGATCCGCCACAACCGCTGGCCAACGCCATCTGGCAATACAAAATCGAGCACTGGATCACCCTGGGTTACAGACTCAACGATCGCATCGATTTCTGTAGATCCGGCATATGCGAGACAGATCGGACTAGAACTCGCACCAACGATATCCAGATAACGGCTGAGACGCCCCTCGTGCTCCTCACGGGTCTCTTCATGCCTTCGGATAGATCCATTTTCATATTCACCGACCGGAATCTCAGCGACGACGCCGATCTGTGTATGACCATCAACACTAAGCTGGTAAATAAAAACAGCATCGGTATCCGAGCCCTGGTAAGAGCCGTTTTTCAACATCGTCTGTAGTTGCTGGACGTTAGCCTCTAGGACTTTCGCTTCTGTCGGTCGCTCATCGGTGGGGAAATCATCCGTTACCTGCATAGTATTGATGTAGTTTTTCGGATGAGTTTCGCAAAATATGCGCCGCTGTGCCGGACTCATCGAATCATAGGCCGGACTCACCACTGCGGTGGCATGCTGTGGAGCCACTACATACGGCCTGAAAGCGCGAATCTGTGTCACTTATCCCCCCTTCTGACCTAATACGCGACGCGAGACTCAGCCGGGATGCGCTAAACGAAAAATCGCCATAAAATCTGCCAACGCCTGCACACCCTCGCGTGGCATCGCATTGTAAATGCTCGCCCGGCAGCCACCCACGCTGCGGTGGCCCTTGAGATTCAATAACTTTGCCTCACCCGCTTGCGTCAGAAAAGTCTTTTCAAGATCTTCACTGGGCAGGCGAAACACCACATTCATCACTGACCGGGATTCGACATCTACTGGGCAATGGTAATAGCCATCGCTGGTGTCGATTGTCTGGTAGAGAATGTTCGCCTTTGCTTCAGCCTCACGCGCTACAGCGTCTATGCCGCCCCTGCCCTGCATCCATTTCAGAACTTTACCTAAAATGTAAATCGGAAAGACCGGCGGCGTGTTAAACATGGAGCCCTTATCTGAGTGTATGTCGTAGCGAAGATACCGGGCGATGTTGCGGTTGTTGTCCTCGATCGCCGTCTTGCGGACGATCACCATTGCCATACCCGCTGGCCCAAGGTTTTTCTGTACACCACCGTACACCAGGTCAAAGCTTTCCCAGGGAATCGGTCGGGACATATAGTCCGATGACATATCAGCGACCAACGGTACGTCCACCTGCGGCCAGTCTCTAAAGCGGACGCCGCCGATAGTCTCGTTGGAGGTGATGTGCAGATAACGGGTGCCGGACTGGATCTCCAACTCACCGGATTTGGGCATACGGGTATAGTTGCATTGCGCCCCATCCCAGGCGGTGTAGATTTCGCCATAGGGTTGAGCATCAGTGATAGCCCCCTTGCCCCAGCTGCCAGAGTTAACGTACGCCCCTTTGCGCCCTTCACCCAACAGATTCATCGGCACCATCGCAAACTGCAGCGTGGCACCGCCCTGTAGAAAAAGCACCTCAAAGTCTCCAGGAACCCCAAACACACTGCGGACCAGTTCAACCGCCCCCTCGTGTACCGCGACAAATTGCTTCCCCCGATGACTCATCTCTATCAGAGACATGCCAGCTCCCTGGTAATCAACGAACTCAGCCTGAGCCTCCTCAAGTACTGAAAGCGGCAACGTACAGGGGCCCGCACTGAAATTGTGCATCCGTTCACTCATAATTCTTGCTCCGCGAAAAAATCAATATTACGCCTGACCGTTGACACAGTGCAGAACCTGCCCTGTGTTAAAAGCCTTAATGATCTCCAATACACCATCAGCTACCGCTGTCTGGGCCTGATCGGTCGAAGCGCCGATATGGTGCGTACCGTAGACATTGGGATGCATGGCCAATTGAGAATCAAAAGATGACTGGCTTGCTGCGGGCTCATCAGCATAGACATCGAGTCCGACACGCACGCCTTTTTCATCCATTGCTTTAAGCAGGGCGGTTTCGTCTATCACGTCGCCGCGCGATGCATTAAGGATAATCGTTCCCGGCTGCACCGCCGCGAGAAAAGTGCTGTCCACCAAGCCTCGGGTTTCAGGTGCTGCTGGGACATTCAGGCTGAGAATATCGCAACATGCCAACAGCGTTGGCAAATCTGGCACGGTCTGTAGTTCGAGCTTGCTGATTTGCTCTTGCATTTCCGGTTTACGATCGGGCTTATCTACAACATACACTTGGATACCAAAAGCACGGGCCCGCTGGGCAACAGCAAGGCCAATGGCGCCCAGGCCCACAATGCCCATGTGGCGACCGTACAAGCCTTTCGCTGCAGCGTACTTCTTCTTGTTCCATTGGCCCGCTCGCAAGTCAATTACGTTATCGGGAATATTGCGGTCGATAGCTATCAGCAAGCCAATGACCAGTTCAGCGACCGCTATGGCATTTTTTCCGGGCACGTTACAGACCGGAATCTTGCGAACTGCAGCGGCTTCCTTGTCAATCGTGTTGGTTCCAGCACCTGCGCGAATCACAAGGCGCAACGCCGCCGCGGCTGCGATTGCGTCACTGGTCACCCGGGTGCTTCTCACAACCAGCACTTCGGCATCGCCAACTGCCTCTACCAGGGTGTTACCATCCAAGTCCGGTTGAGAAACACAGTCGTGACCCTGCTGGCACAGTTGTGCCATTCCCGAATCTGGAAACTTATCGGCAAAAAGAATCTTCAAAATACCTCCGTGTCATAATTTGCATCAATACGCTTACTGTTCCGCGTTATTCTACGTTCGCCTTCAGATATTGAATACTCCCCCGGCGTACAAATTTGTGTGAAAGGCGGCAAATGTCACAGCTAAACAAGGAAAATTTGAAGCACCCAAAATTTTCGTTATCGTCTACTGTGGGATGTGCTTATAAGTATGGGCCTAACCTTCCCATACCTACAGTTTCGTGCTGATTGAAACTACCGTTCTAGTTCTTGGCGCAGCACTGCTGCATGCGGCCTGGAATACCCTGGTTAAAACCGCCGCTGACCCTTTGGTGTCAGTGGGTGCCCTCAGCCTGGTCACTGCAGGCCCAGGGCTATTGCTGGTCTTGGTGGTCCCAATTCCAACACTTACTGCGCTGCCCTACCTGGCAGGCTCAGTTGTCCTTCACTTCGGGTATTACCTGTTTCTGGTCAGCGCCTACCGGGTAGGTGACTTAAGTCACGTCTACCCAATTTCCCGAGGCAGCGCCCCGCTGCTGGTGGCCCTCGGGGGCATCGTAATTGCTCAGGAACAACTGCCGTTACTGACGCTGTTTGGCATCGCTATTACCAGCATCGGTATCATGTTACTGGCCATATCCGGCGCTAACTCGAAAACACGAAATCATCGATCAACACCGCGAGCTCTTATTACTGGGGGCTTTATTGCCGCCTACACATTGGTCGATGGATTGGGCGTACGCGAGGGCGAGGTTGCATTGTCTTATATCGGTTGGCTGTTCCTGATAAACGGGCTCGTCTTTGGTCTTTTTGTTTTTCTTCGACGCCCAGCCGAAATGCTGAGTTTGTGGCGCAACGATACAGCGCGGGTCGTGGGCGGAGGAATAGCGAAAGCGATCGCCTACGGCACCGTTATATTTGTTATGTACTACAGCCCGATGGCTGTGGTAGCCACACTGCGCGAGACAAGCGTCATCATGGCAGCATTGATTGGGGTTTACTTTCTGCGCGAGCCTGCTGGCCAACTGCGTATTGCTGCTGCACTGCTGGTGGCGGGCGGGATAATCGCGATGAATCTGTCGAGCTAATCAAGGCCGGCAACACTGCCTAGCCTCCCAGAAGCAGCTCCCCCACCTGACGGCATTTTGGCCGGATGTTTTCGGCGCGCTGCCAACTGGGAATATTTCTCGAAAATCCCCTCGGCCGAGGGCCAGGCAGTCTCGGACTACTTGACCTCGCGCAACTCGATCTCAAAAACCAGAGTCTCCTCAGGGCCAATAGCTCCGCCAGCACCAGCACTGCCATAGGCAAGTTCCGGCGGGATCACCACCTCCCACCGTGATCCCTCAGACATCAGTTGAAGAATCTCCTGCCAGCCCGGAATAATGCCGCCCAAGCTGAATGTCGCAGGCTGGTTACGCTTGAACGAGCTATCGAACTCGGTACCATCAATCAGCGTGCCGCGGTAATGCACCACCACGGTGTCACTTGCCTGTGGCTGTCTTCCAGATCCTTCGACCAAAACGGTGTAAAGAATCCCACTTTCTGTTGTGCGCACGCCTTCGCGCTGCCCATATTCAGCCCGGAATGCAGTCCCGGCGCTGGCACTTCCCTGCGATTTCGCCATAGTGTTCTCCTGTGCGTGCTTTCGTGCTCCAGTGATCGCGGCTGCCATCTGCTCATCCGTCATCACCGGAGCACGCCCTGTGAGTACGTCTTCAATTGCCTGCGCCAGATGTACCGGATCCAAATCGAGATTATCGGCCTTCATCTGTTGTGCAATCTGACTGCCAATCTGAAATCCCAGGGCATAACTGAACTGCTCTTGCGAGGTTTGTGGCGCATCATCAGCCATAGCCGACGACCCAATCAGTAGGGCCATCAATATTGAGGTAACGGATAAAACGATCTTGGTCATAGGTCTTCCAGTTCTCTAGGGTAGGTTTGGCTCTGCAACGACTTATCTTCAACAATGCCCTGCACTTCAATAGTGACATGCGACACCCGGGGGCAACGCTCGCGGAGTTGGGCTTCGAGTTCATCAATTATACGTTCTATGCGCTCCAGGGTCGCCTGGACCGCAGCACGGTCGGCGACATAGGATTGAAGCGCGGGGTCTGAGCGACGTGACTCAGGCAATGCAGCCAGTAATGTTCGCTCATGTTTATCAATATGGTCACGTAATCCCGCAAGAACTGCCTCTTCGCGCATCTCGACTTCAGCTACCAGTACGGTGTGATCCTCGTCTACGACGATGCTACGTAGATCGTGGTAGTCCTCGACTTCACGGTGTGCCTTGGCGATTGTCTCGAAGATCCTTTCTGCCTCGCGATCCCGTACATCCAGCAGAAACCGCATATTGATAGCACCCAGGATAACTGCCGTGACTCCCAGCATTAGTGCAATAGCAATTGAAAAACCGACATCCCAAGCTGCATTACCCGTTAGCCGGGATAAGGCAATTCCGCAACTCGCCAACATCAGTCCGGTTACCGCGATTGCATCCTCGAGCACCACTGCCAGCAGAGTCGGATCACTCGCCCGAAACAATTTTCGCCACGGCGACAGTGATTGTAAGCGTGCACGACTGGAAAATTCCCCCCAGGCAATACGCAACACGTAACCTTCAACTACGAACGCGATCGCCAATACCGCAGCTGCCAGCCAGATCGAGTCAATATTGAAATCACCGATGGCAATAACATAAACCCCAACACCTTCATGCAACTGGCGCCAGGCATGCCAGGCATGCGCCAAGCCAAGCCCGCAGCCGATTGAGAAAAGGCCGATGGCGCTCCAGAGATTCCAAAGGTATTTTTTCTGCCCGTGACCAAACGCGTAACGGGCGTCGGCCTGGCGTTTGCCCTGGGCCAGACCAATCAAAAGGAATACCTGATTCAAGGTATCCATCAAGCTATGTACCGCCTCGTTCATCATGGCGGCAGAGTGAGTCGGCAGCGCAACAGCAAACTTGAGTATGGTCAAAAATGCGTTACCAAAAATCGCACTCAAGACAGCGCGCCGGGAGCCAGAAGCCATAGTTGCTGAAATCCTGGTTACTGATAACGGTCAGGCGACAAATGCCTGTACCAAACGCCCAGAGTATACTTAGTTGGATAATGCAAATTGCAACCCATCCATGAACATCCCACAAACCCGATGCCTATAGACCGAAAACTTCTGGAAATCCTCTGCTGCCCGGTTAGCAAACAAGCGCTGACCGTGCTCAGTCTTGAGCAACTGGCTTTGATCAACAAAAAGATCGCCGCAGGGGGTATCGCCACTGCCGATGACAGGGTCGTAACCACACCATTGAATGAAGGGTTGATCACTAACAACCAGCAGCGGATCTACCGGATAGATGACGATATTCCGGTTATGCTGGAAAAAGAAAGCATCCCCGCAGACCAATTCGACGGACTATAACGACTTCTCGGGGCGACCCACTGGGCAGTCCCGGGGTATCAGGCGACTTGCGCAGCGTCCTCGGCATAATGATCCATCAGGATGCGTGCCACTTCAGGGCGAGCGAATTCCAGCGGCAAATCCTCGCCCGCTGCAAGTATCTCCCGAACCCGGGTACCAGATAACAGTACAAAATCTTCTTTCTGGTGATCCGGTGCATCACGCATCATCACTACCCTGTTCAGCTTCTTTGAGTAGGCGGTGTGATCTGCTCGGAAAATTTCGATATCAAGCGCATCTGAAGGCACTTCTTCATCAAAAATCTCCTGCGCATCAAAAGCGCCGTAAAAATCACCGACCCCAGCATGATCACGCCCGACAATCAGGTGTGTGCAACCGGCATTCTGTCGGAACAGCGCATGCAGCACAGCTTCTCGCGGCCCCGCGTAGAGCATGTCAAAGCCATACCCGCCGATCATTACTGAATTAGACGGAAAATACAGATCAACCATCTTGCGGATAGCGGCATCTCGCACCTCGGCAGGTATATCGCCGGGCTTGAGTTTGCCCAGCAGCATATGGATCAGCACACCATCAGCGCCTACCGTGTCACTGGCTATCTTGCACAGTTCTTCATGGGCACGGTGCATGGGGTTGCGCGTCTGAAACGCGACCACAGTTTCCCACCCGCGTTCGGCGATCTCCTCACGAATTTGGCCAGCCGTGCGGAAAGTATCAGGGAACTCGCTTTCAAAATAACTGAAGTTCAACACCTCGATCGGCCCTGAGATTACAAACTTTCCTAAAGAGGTAAAGGTCGCAACACCCGGATGCTCGGGATCTACTGTGCGGTACACTTTTTGTGTGATGAGATCGATTTCTTCATCAGTCAGTTCCTCGACGGCTTCAACCTTCTGAATGGCAATCACCGGATCACCGGATATATTCGGATCACGCAATGCGATCTGTGAGCCCACAGTAATCCCGTGAGCATCGGCTACGAGGTTGAGAACTGGTACAGGCCAGAACAGACCATCGCTGGTACGCATGTCAGTTGCCACACTAAGCGCGTCAGCCTTGTTCATGAACCCGGTTAGAGGCGTGAAATATCCGGCTCCGAGCATCACGGCATTGGCCGCAGCTGCAGAACTGATGATCAATTGTGGCAGTTTGACGGCTTGCGCTTCCAACGCCGCGCGACGCGCCGAGTCCTCTACCAGCAGTGGAGTGAGGGAATCTGAACCATGGGGCCTGATCATTACTTAAAGTCTCCGGGAATAGGGTCAAATCACTGATGAACGTGTTGATAACAGCCGCCTGCCTACGCGGACTTGGCGCCAAGCATTCATCGCTAACGCAAACATTAGCACCTTCGAATCCAGGCGCCGACTAAATTTTTTGATTAACCCATAAGGTTTAAGCACCCCAACACAACCAAAGAACTCGGTCAGTCGGTGCTGGCTCAGTATTATCCGCGGCGCCGGTCCCGGACCGCCTCAGCCAAACGCGACAACAGCGGCAGCGTGTCCTCCCAGCCAATGCAGGCGTCAGTAATACTCTGACCGTAAGTCAGAGTCTCGCCAGGGACAATATCCTGGCGGCCCGATTGCAGATGGCTCTCAATCATGACCCCCATCAGACGGCGTTCGCCGGCGGCCAGTTGATCGCAGACAGCCCCGACTACCTGGGGTTGTCGCTGTGGATCCTTGTCGCTGTTAGCATGACTACAGTCGACCATAAGGCGAGTTGGAATACCGGCCTTGGAC
>JAPKAJ010000366.1 GCA_028825345.1 Arenicellales bacterium
ACCTGCCAGCCGGGAAACCTCGTCACAGTGTGTTGCCCAGTGGATCTGTCTTCCATCGTCAGTGAAAAACGCCGGGCGGTGTGCAAAATGCTGGCGAGCCCGGATCAGCGCTGACACCAGGGTCAGCATGTTCAGGTCTGTTTTTTGCGAGCGTCAAAATACCGTTTGGTCACAGAAGATAGACCGCGTTCAGCATATCCACGGCAGGCCCGTTCTTTGAATTCGATCGCCTTCTGCCATTCATCGAGACCGTAGTATTCTCTTTCAGCCACGCATCGTATTTCGCGAACTGTTGCAGTATCAAGACCAAGTTTCTCAGCGATCTGTTCATCGGAGAAGCCAGGTCGTCTTGTCTCAGGCGGCAGGTTCTCAGGATAGTTCACCTGAATGGATTGTGACATCTCAATTACCTGGTCCCGGTATTGTTGGTAGGTTTTGGGGTCGATGTAGAAAAAACTCATTCTGGTCTCTCCAGTGATGAAGATTCTGTTTAGCTTAGTTGGCGATTGGCCTGGTCGACCGGGCATACGCGCATACATTCAAAACACTGGCCCTGGCTGATGTTGGCATAGGTCATGGACCACAATGATCGACTGAACAGGGTCGAGTTGATCATCATCCTGCGTTGCTCGTTGTCTGGTTCATCCAATGTCTCGGTCAGAATTTTCTGAAAGGTGGGCACCCAGTAGTTGTAGACCCGTGCCATGCAGCGTCCGCGGTCGTATTGTCGTTCGGACCAGCGGCCGTCTACGATGGCGCCACCGAGGCAGCCGTTGTCTTCGATTGGGCAGGTGGCCGTGCAGGGAGTTGCACCGGATCGCTGGTACATCTCCACGCAGGCCGGGGCTGGGCAGGCAGGTTGTGTCAACGGTCCGTCAACCGGCAGCGATAAAGTGGTGATCAGGGCGGAAAAATACATGAAGCCGTGTTCTGGGTGCAGTACAGGTCCAGCGAGACTGGGTGTGCCGCAGCCGGCAAGTTCGGCAGCAAGTGCCAGGCTCATAAATGGTAGTTGGCCCTGATCTACACCCGGGGGCACCACGACTGCGTAATACCCGGCCTGGCGTTCGATGCTGTGTGCCAGACGCATACTCAAGGCGGTGATGCGGTCATTGGTCGAACTCAGTTCCATGTGCTGATAGTTGGGGCTCTGCCAGTCTCCAGCACGTGGTTTCGCACCGCCAATGACCACAACGGATCGGGCCCTTGGCAATATGTCGGTAGGCCGGTAACCCTCGGCTGCGGCCGTAAATGCAGAGGCATCGGCTACACCAAACACCAGCGCTCCCGCTTTGAGGGCAACCTGCTTCAGTTCTTCCTTGATGCCTGAATTATCGGTGTCGAGTTCATCAGTTTGTGTCGTGCCTTTCATTTCAGTTTTCTTTCCTGGCGGCCGATCGGGCATACCCGCATGCACTCAAAACACTGTGCGACACTTTCTTTATAAAAAGAAACACCCGAGCAGACGCGGGTGAAGAAATCCGAGTGGATTTTCGCTTTACGCGTCTCGGCGTCGTCTTCGGTCACGATGTCTGCCATCACTTTCTGAAAAACGAAGGGTCCGAAGTTCATGGCGCGCGAGGCGCACCGCTCGCGATCGTAGTAGACCGATTCGATTTGACCGTCTTCATCTATTGTGCCATCCAGGCAGCCCCCTTCATCTGCTGGACAAGCGGCCATACAGGGTGTCTTGCCAATGTGCTTGTAGGTCTGTACACACATCGGGTGCGGGCAGACGTCCTGTTCGAGCAATGGGTCAGCGGGGAGTTCGAGCGTGGTGATACACGCCGAGTAATACAGCAGGCCGAATCTGGGGTTCAGTACGATGTTGGCGGCAAACGACCGAGTGCCAAGGCCGGAGAGCACCGCCGCCAGCATGTAGCTGAATGGCGGCTGGTGTCCGGCTACAGACAGCCCCGGCGCCTGGATTGCATAGTGTTCATACTCTTGTTCGATAAATCCTGTGAGGGCTGCAATCGCCCGGTCGTTCGCAAAATCCAGTCCGAGCACTTCCATTAATCGAGGGTCGGCCACCCGCCAGGCACCCGCGGTCGGGCCGCGTGCACCCACGACTACAACAGAGCGGGCACCCGGTAATAAATCGGCGGGCCGGTAACCTGCCGGGGCATACGCTTCCCACCGTTCAACATTGGCGATACCGACCACATCAGCGCCAAACGACAGCGCCGCAGCCTTGATCGCAGTTGATGCTGTTTCATGGACGCCACCTTCCATTCGGTCTGGATGCGCATTACTGTTGCGCTGGGACTCAAGCTGACTGGTATCTGTTTGTGTCATTATTTTGCCCCCTGGATCCGACTTGGTTTATAGCCGACCACCCAGAGCATCAGGAGCGATACCCGAACCTAGCAAGCACCGTAGCAGGTGTCAAAACTGTGTGTCTGAGGAGACTACTGGTCACACACCCGAATTCCAGGCTCTGTCCCGACTTTTATAGAGTAGTGCATTAGTTTGGGGATCACGAGACCCGACCGCTGGAGTCACCTGCGCCAGGTCTGTTATGCTTACACGACTCGCGATAATTAAG
>JAPKAJ010000367.1 GCA_028825345.1 Arenicellales bacterium
TCAATATGCCGGTTAATCGCGCTCAGATCCTCCGGGATCAGGGCGCTGATCTCGTTTAGTGACTCCGTACTAGAGCTCGCTGGAGCGAAACGCCCAGAATTAAGAGGTGTAATGGTGCCCATGGGCGAATCATACCGTGTAGGCGGGTTTGGCGAAAATATTACCGCTTACGTTGACCGTATAGCCGGTTTCGCCTAAAATTCCGCGCCTTCGCAAGTCCTTGTGACTGGCAAGCTCATAAGCCGTGTCCTTTTCTGGACCGCTATTTTTCGGGGAAAAAAGCATGTACGCAGTAGTGGAAACCGGCGGTAAGCAATATCGCCTGGGTGTCGGCGATAGTCTGAAGGTTGAAAAACTGGCCGGCGATGCTGGGACTGTGATTGATTTACCTCGTATCTTAATGGTGACAGACGGGCAAAATGTCTCTGTCGGCAGTCCTTTGGTAGATGGAGCGCGGGTTCAGGCTGAGATCCTGGGCCATGGCCGGGATAAAAAAATTCGGGTCTTTAAAATGAAACGTCGAAAGAAATACCGTCGGACACAGGGGCATCGCCAGGCGTTTACGCAACTGCGCATCACTGATATTTCAGGCTGATTTGCCGGTAGCGGCAGGAGAAAGACAAAATGGCACATAAAAAAGCAGGCGGCAGTTCACGGAACGGGCGGGATTCAGAATCCAAGCGTCTAGGTGTTAAACGCTACGCGGGCGAGACTGTGCGTGCTGGCAATATTCTGATTCGCCAAAGAGGAACCGCCTTTCATCCGGGTGTTAACGTAGGGCTCGGCAAGGATCACACCTTGTTCGCATTGACTCCCGGCGTTGTTAAGTTTGAGATCAAGGGACCGAAAAGCCGACGAACTGTGAGCATTCTGACCGAGCAATAGGCCGGGGCCAGCGCGGGTCGCCAGAAAACCCCGCCATCGGAGCGGGGTTTTTTGTGACTTTTCTGATCTAGGTTCCGTTCCAGGCACCGCCATGAAATTCGTAGACGAGGCAATTATTACTGTGCAAGCCGGCAACGGCGGCCACGGCTGTCTTAGTTTTCGGCGGGAGAAATTTGTGCCCCGCGGCGGCCCAGACGGGGGTGATGGTGGCAAGGGTGGAGATGTCATTTTTGAGGCTGAATCGGGTCTAAATACTCTGGCCGACTTTCGGTTTACCCGTAAATTTCGGGCCGATAGCGGTCAGTCAGGCGCCGGGCGCAACCGTAGTGGCGCCGGCGGAAAGAGTCGCACGGTTAGGGTCCCGACCGGTACCCTAATCTTTTCGGCCGACACCGACGAACTGCTCATCGATCTAAAACATGATAGCCAGAGCTTTACCGTGGCAGCTGGTGGCCGCGGTGGAGTGGGGAACGCTCGATTCAAGTCGTCAGTCAATCAGGCACCCAGGCGCACGATACCGGGGCAAGATGGAGATCGTCTTAGCCTGAGGCTCGAATTACAGGTTCTCGCAGACGTTGGCTTGCTTGGGCTACCCAACGCCGGAAAGTCAACTTTATTAAAAGCGGTATCGGCTGCGACACCGAAGATTGCAGACTATCCATTTACCACACTGTATCCTCAACTCGGTGTTGTCGACATTGGTCCGAGTGCGAGTTTTGTGGTTGCCGATATCCCTGGGTTGATAGAAGGCGCCGCAAGCGGCGCGGGGCTCGGGGTGCAGTTTTTGCGACACCTTCGCCGAACCCGGCTATTGTTGCACTTGGCCGATATCAGCACCTGGGCGAGTGAACCGCCAGTGGTCGCGGTAAAGGCTATCGAGAAAGAACTGCACGAATTTGATTCTGAGTTGTCCGGGCGACAACGATGGCTGGTATTTTCCAAGGCAGATTGCCTTGATGAGACCGAAGCGCTGACCTTATGTGATGAGATCCGTGGGTCTTTGAATTGGGATGCGCCATGGTTTTTAGTGTCCGGTGTGAGTGGGCAGGGTTGTCGCACACTCTGTAATGCGATCTGGCACTGGTTGGAGGATCAAGATGACTGATCACAGATCTAACCGTCACGAGCGCCAGCGCTGGGTGATTAAACTGGGCAGTGCTCTTTTGAGCGATTCCGAGGCCGGGCTTAATCAGGGCCTTATTAGTGCACTGGCTAAGGCTTGTGTAGCGCTTCGGGATCGGGGGATCGATATCGTGCTGGTGTCTTCGGGCGCTATTGCGCAAGGCATGGCACGGTTGGGATGGGCCGAGCGGCCCCACGAGCTATACCAGTTGCAGGCAGCGGCGGCGGTCGGACAGATGGGGCTGGTTCAGGCTTATCAGCAGGCATTTGAAAGGTTTTCGGTTGAGACTGCACAAGTGTTACTGACTGGGGCTGACCTGAGTGACAGAACCCGTTATTTGAACGCCCGTAGCGCTCTTCGATCAATGCTGACTCTGGGTATCGTGCCGGTGGTTAATGAAAACGATACTGTGGCCACAGAAGAGATCCAGTTCGGTGATAACGACACTCTGGGGGCTCTGGTCAGTAATTTGGTTGAGGCTGAGTATCTGGTCATATTGACCGATCAGGGCGGTTTATACGAAGC
>JAPKAJ010000368.1 GCA_028825345.1 Arenicellales bacterium
AGCCAGATGCAATTGCGAATAGCGTTTTCGCACTGACCCAACAGGACAGGTCTGCGTGGACTTTCGAGTCGGATCTGCGACCCTTTGGAGAGCGCTGGTAAATTGCTCCGCAACAACTAACGCTACTACTCAATACTCGAACCGGTAGCGGATATCAAACTGATAGTCGTTGCTGCCTCGGCGATGGTCTGGATCGCGAGTGTACATAAACCTGCTTGTGATCATCGAAGAGTCAAACAACCGGAAGTCGTTGCCCAGTAACAGTCGCATTTCGCGACCTTCTGGTACCAAATCGATATTCAACGGCACCGGCTGACCAAGCTGGCTAACAATAAATCTGCTTGAGCCATCTTCGATATGCAACGGCAGATCGAATCTGAATACAAATGTGTTCGTGCCGTTTGCGACGTACTCCAGTTTTGATTCAAACCCCAACGCATGAATGTCACTCAGCTTAACCAGATCACCATCGTTGCTTTGGCCATAAGCATAGATCAAATCTGTAAACAGTGTGATATTGCCAGCGAATTTTTTTCTATGTCCTATGCCAATATATGTTGTGCTTGGGTCTTCAAAATCAAAGATGCCTTTGGCATCGTAACCCAACATGGAATTGTCCTGCGCCACCATCAACGCCACGTTATCAAAAAGCCACCCTATGCCCACCGGATCATCTGTTGTGCCATCAGCCTTTTGCTTTTTTGAAAAACCCAGCATCAGCCCTTGAGTATCGGCAACCTCGTATGCTTTAAAGGTATAGTAATCCTTAAACGAAAATACCTTGCCGTTGAAGACGGCCATCCTTGAGAAACTCCTGATACCGGTCGTGATCTCATCAGTAAACCGGCCGCCGCTGAGGCTATCCTCTATCTCATCCACATTGGAATTAATATCCGGCGTTGTGCTATCCAGTGATGCGGCGCAGATATCTAAAGAAATACCAGCACTAGTGCGACCTTCGACATTACCATAAGCACAATAATGCCACTGTCCAAATTCGGCTTTGGATTTACCTGGTTGCAGACCATTGTTAAACGCGGTATTCAAGTCGCCATAGGCATTAACATATGACTCAAAAAGGCTGACAGTAGAGCCGGGGACATTGCTGGTTGACCCTGTTCCCGTACTGCCGCCACCGCCAGGACAAGCCATGAACTGGCTGACGCTCTGACAGCTATTGCCGCGCATCAACTCATCGTAGTAGACCACCTGACTGTAATTGTTGCCTGCCCGGTTAACTTGCGGTGCATAAATCCCAAAGCGGAACCAGATCGGATCGTTATCGATGGCATTTTGACCTCGCCGGTCTACCTTGAGTGCACCATCGACCCAGATCTGGAATACCCCATCGGCCCCGGTGCTCCATTTGGCATGAACTCGAATATCATGCCATCGATTTGAGATCTGGTGTTTCGGAATTAGCGGTCTTGTGCCGGACCAGCCTTCGAAAGCATCGAAATTGATAACCATGCCCCGGTTCTGATCCATATTGAAAAACGCATACTGATGGCCCTTGTTTGCGGTCTTAAACTGTCCATGAATAGGTGCGACGCTATCTAGGAAATGATAATCCTGGTGGTAGACACTCCATGCGTACCAGGTATCGTCACCTGGTTGATCTCCTATGTCAGAACCTAACTCGACACGCTCGCTGTTCCAGGCGCAATCTCCTCCACCGCATTGTCCCGGGCGTTTCTCGAAGCGAAAACTCTGTCCTCCAGCTCGGATGGGATGGCCGGCACCGACAACACCAAAATGGTAGGGGTTATGCGGATTGTTTCCGTGGTGCCAGAAACGCCCCCAGGAGCCCGAGCCATTGTCTTCAGTCCACCGTGGCGGGCTGCTCTGAAAGTCCTGGTCCCACCAATTGCCGGCAAGGACATGTTGACTGAGGGAGCCAAGAAATAGCGCCGTCAACATGAATTGAAGATTCCGTTTCATACTATCCAACTGATCTGATCGCCCCAGTGGAAGTATTAAATATACAACAAGGTCTTACCCTCTTGATGTCGGGCACGAAAACCGCTTTTAGCACCATCGCCCGGTTGGCCAGGGCGAATTCGCGCACCGGTAAGGCGCAATATTCAGTCGGGGTTTTTTGCCCAGGTAATGGCGTCTTCCAGCCGGTCGTCGCCCCAGAACACCTCACCATCGACAATAAAGGATGGGCTTCCGAAAATGCCCGCACGTTGTGCACGATCCGTCTGCTCGACGTAGGCTGCCTCGATATCTAGGTCATCGGCGCGCTCGACTACGCGCGCTGTATCCTGGCCTACCTCGGCCAGGGATTGCGAAAGATTGGGCTCACTGCCTGCTTCAAGACCATCGACAAACCAGCGCCGATAAGTGGCCTGCACATAGTCTTCACACCAGCCTTCCTGCATGGCTAGCACTGCAACCCGGTTAGCCAGATCGAATTCCTGCAGCGGGTAAGGCGCAGGCACCTTTGCAGCAAAACCATAGCTCTGGGCACGTCGCTCAATATCCCGCCACATGTAATCAACCTTGGCCTGCTTGCTGGGGG
>JAPKAJ010000369.1 GCA_028825345.1 Arenicellales bacterium
TCGGCAAGGCGCCCGTCTAATACCGCGTACAATCGCGATGTTTCCTGGCTGTACCGCCGGGTCGCATAGGGCACCTCTTCCGGAGCATAGCGGGTGAAATGATGATTCTGGCCCAGCATTGGGCCCAGACCACCCATCTGCCACATCAACCATTGCAGTACGTCCGTCCGCTCGACGAGGGAATCAGGCAGGAACCGCCCGACCTTCTCTGCAAGGTAGATGAGGATCGCTCCAGATTCAAATATTGAGATCGTCTCGGACGATTTTATCGGGGCATGATCGATAATGGCCGGTATCCGCCCGTTAGGTGCAATTTGTAGAAACTCATTACTAAACTGCTCGCCCTCATTAATATTTACCGAGGTAATTCGGTAATCCATGCCGGCTTCTGTGAGGAACATCAAGACTTTCATCCCGTTGGGCGTTGGCCAGAAGAATAGTTCAACCATGTCGCTGTCCTAGAAAGAGCCCTTTCGAGCTAGGGCCGGAAAAAGAATCATTAATTATGCCTTAAGGGCGCGCTGGCGAAACCCTAGCGTGCGACAGGATCGGCGCCCTTAAATCATATAAGGAATGCGCCAGGTTGGTGGGCCGAAGTTATAAAGCACATATCACCAGATTCTGACAATCTGTAGGCAAGTCTGGAACTTGGGTATACTCCGCGCTCTTGAGAAAAATGCGGGCGGAGGCCCACTTTATCGCGTGGCAAAAGAAGAACATATTGAAATGGAAGGCACGGTTCTGGAGAACCTACCTAATACCCAGTTCCGCGTCGAACTCGAAAATGGGCATGTGGTTATCGCCCACATCTCGGGCAAAATGCGTAAACACTATATCCGTATCCTGCGTGGCGACAAAGTCACAGTGCAATTGACCCCTTATGATCTAAGCAAAGGGAGAATCACCTACCGCGCCCGCTGACGTCGAGCCAAAAAAAACCCTCGCGTCGCGAGGGTTCTGTGCATGTATTTCGGGCATTTAGCCCGACAAGCTTCCAGATTTACTTAATCTTGGCTTCCTTGTAGGCTACATGCTTACGCACTACTGGGTCGAATTTGCGAATTTCCATCTTCTCAGGCTGGTTGCGCTTATTCTTGGTCGTCGTGTAGTAATGGCCTGTTCCTGCAGACGATACCAGTTTGATCTTGTCTCTCATTATTCGATTTCCTCCTGGCTTTTTAAACTTTCTCGCCTCGACCACGAAGCTCCTCAAGCACGGTATCGATACCCTTTTTATCTATAATCCGCAAACCCTGATGAGATATGCGTAGGCGAACCCAGCGATTCTCGCTTGGAACCCAAAAACGTCTATCATGAATGTTCGGCTTGAAAACCCGTTTGGTCTTGTTATGTGCGTGTGATACGTTGTTTCCCGTCATCACCCGCTTACCGGTTACCTGGCAAACTCTAGCCATGGCTTAAATACCCGCGCTGTATCCTATAAAGGCCGCGTTTTATACCAGATTTTGATACTTTTTCCTAGGGGAGTGGATCAATCTTTATATTTTCGGCGCAAGAAGCCCATTAACACCCTCAGATTTCCCCGGCACGCCAGCAACCGTTAGACTCTCAAACCATGTCCCGTCTCGCTGATCAGCACTTCATTGTAGGCATTACTGGCGGCATCGCCGCCTATAAATCTGCCGAGCTTGTTCGCCGACTCTGTAAGCAAGGGGCCGAGGTGCAGGTCATTATGACCCAGGCCGCAAAAGCCTTTATTGCCCCGCTCACCCTGCAAGCGCTCAGCGGCCGGCCAGTTCGCGACACTCTGCTGGATCCAGAGGCTGAGTCTGGGATGGGCCACATTGAGCTTGGACGCTGGGCAGACACCATTGTGGTCGCTCCCGCAAGCGCTGACTTTATTGCGCGCCTCGCTGCCGGCCTGGCTTCGGATCTGCTGAGCACCGTTTGCCTGGCGACATCGGCGCCGGTAATCCTGGCGCCGGCAATGAACCAGTCCATGTGGCAAAAACCAACCACCCAGCGCAATTTGGCAACCCTTCGGGCGGATGGCATTACGCTACTGGGCCCTGCCGACGGCCCGCAGGCATGCGGGGACACGGGTCCGGGACGGATGCTCGAGCCAGACGAGCTTATTGAATGCTTGACCAATTCCCAGAACCCGGGACCTCTGGAGAACATTCGGGTCATGGTTACGGCCGGCCCCACTTGGGAGGCGCTTGATCCCGTTCGCGGTTTATCCAATCACAGCTCCGGAAAAATGGGCTACGCGGTCGCAAACGCGGCAAAGCTTGCCGGCGCAAGCGTATCTCTGATCAGCGGTCCCGTCACGATAACGCCACCCACCGGGGTTGAATTGAAAAATGTAACAACGGCGAAAGAGATGCTCAGTGCGGTTGAATCGGGTGTATCCGGGTTCGATATCTTTATTGGAGTCGCGGCGGTTGTCGACTACCGACCCGCACAGGTCGCGTCCACAAAAATGAAAAAAGACGCGCAAACGCTTACTGTTGAATTTGTGCGCAACCCCGATATCCTATCGACGGTGACACAGCAA
>JAPKAJ010000067.1 GCA_028825345.1 Arenicellales bacterium
GTGGCATGGCTTGATATAGGGGTGTACTCATGAAGATGATCACCGACTGGTTCAGACAACAGGCCGGCAACCCGCAGGTGGTGTTTCTGACGCTATTTCTGTTGGTGCTTTTTGTGATTGTTGTGCTGATGGGCAACATGCTGGCCCCGCTGCTGGCAGCGGTGGTGATCGCTTACCTGCTCGAAGGACTGGTCGTCTTACTGCAGCGATCGCGGGTACCGCGTGTTTTTGCAGTCCTGCTGGTCTATGCTGCTTTTCTGTTTTTTGTGATGCTTATTCTGTTTGGGTTATTGCCGCTGCTGTCGACACAGGCCACCCAGTTTGTGCAGCAGATCCCGAGCATGCTGAACGTCGGCCAGGAAGTGTTGCTTAAACTGCCCGAGAAGTATCCCGAGATTACCTCGGCCCAGCAGATCGACGAGATCATGGTGCTGATCCGTGTCGAGCTGACATCCTGGGGACAAAGGCTGCTGTCGGTTTCGCTGGCCTCGGTCATGGGACTGATCACAATACTGATCTACCTGGTTCTGATGCCAATCCTGATATTTTTCCTGATGAAGGACAAGGAGTTGCTTGTTATCTGGATGGGCCGCTTGGCACCGGGCGAGCACCAGCTGGTGAGCCAGGTCTGGTCTGAGGTGGATCGCCAGATCGGCAATTATGTACGGGGCAAGTTCTGGGAGATTTTGATCGTCTGGTTTGCCTGTCTGGTGACTTTTTCCCTACTGGGGCTGCAGTACCCCATGCTGCTGTCGGTGCTGGTGGGTTTGTCTGTGCTGATTCCTTTCGTGGGGGCCGCCGTGGTGACGATACCGGTGGTTTTTGTGGCCTGGTTCCAGTGGGGCTTTGGTAGTGAATTTGTAACCTTGTTTATCGCCTATCTCGTTATTCAGGCACTGGACGGTAACCTGTTGGTGCCGACTTTATTTTCCGAGGTCAATAATCTGCACCCGGTGGCCATTATCACTGCGGTGCTGATCTTTGGCGGCCTGTGGGGGGTGCTCGGCATTTTTTTCGCGATCCCCTTGGCAACCCTGGTGCACGCGGTATTGAATGCCTGGCCGCGCCAGCCACAAGATCTTGCATAGGATAAGTTAATACAAAGATCATCTTGACGGACTTGGCCCGAGGGGTATTATTTCGGGTTAAGACCCTGATTATTTCCACCGACGTTTGCACGCTTGGCAGCGCAATGACAAGTTCTAATCCAGTTTTTGGCAACGATAAGCCCCTGGCGCGCAAGATTGCCCAGGCCAGCACACGATCTGCCTCTCGTGCCTACGAAAGGTATGTATTGCGCCGTGTGGTCGAGTCCATGGGTTCGCCGCGTTTCACCGTGGCCCTGTGGGACGGGTTTTCAATTACCCCAGCCCAGGGTAAAGCACTAGCCACTGCCACCATTCACAATCAGGCGGCGCTGATGCAGTTGGCCCGTTACGGGGAAATAGGGTTTGGCGACGCTTTTTCCAGCGGCGGTATTACGGTCGAAGGCGATCTGGTTGAGTTTCTGGTAGAGGCGTTTAGAGGTGTCGCCGAGGTGCGGGGGCCAGTAAAGCTGGTGAAGCGGCTGCAACAGCGCAAGCCCCGCGCCAATACCCCCGATGGCTCGCGAGAGCACATTCACCACCATTACGACATTGGCAACGATTTTTACCGGTTGTGGCTGGATGCCGAGATGCAGTACACCTGCGCTTATTTTCCGCAACCTGAGATGAGCCTCGAGGCGGCCCAGCAAGCCAAGATGGATCATATCTGCCGCAAGTTGCAGTTGCGCCCGGGTGATCGGGTGGCAGAGGCCGGTTGCGGATGGGGAGGCCTGGCCCGCCATATGGCGTTGCATTACGGCGCCAAGGTTTCTTCCTGGAACGTATCGGCAGAGCAGGTGCGCTATGCCTCGGACCGTGCCCGCACCGAGGGCTATGCCGACCAGGTCACCTATGTACTGGATGATTACCGCAACATCAGCGGTGAGTTTGATGCTTTTGTTTCTGTGGGCATGCTTGAGCATGTCGGACAGGAGAACTATCCCACGCTGGGCGAGGTGGTTGACCGATGCCTTGCGACCGATGGCCGCGCCCTGGTGCACGCCATCGGTCGTAACCGGCCACGGCTGATGAATGCCTGGATAGAAAAACGCATTTTCCCGGGCGCTTACCCCCCGAGCCTGCGCGAAATGATGGATATCCTTGAGCCATACCGGTTCTCGGTGCTCGATGTCGAGAACCTTCGCCTGCACTACGCTCGCACGCTGCAGGAATGGCTCGCCCGCTACGATGGCGCTTATGACGAGGTGCTCAATCAGTTTGACGATGAGTTCGGCCGGGCCTGGCGGCTGTATCTTGCTGGTTCCCAGGCCGCTTTTCTTATAGGCGCTTTGCAGTTGTTCCAGGTGTTGTTCACGCGCGAGCGCAACAATACCCTGCCTTGGTCACGCCAGCATCTTTATACCGACTGAACCGGCGCGATAACGGTGCGACGGGTATTCACGGCGTCTGGTTTGGGTGAGGCCCAGCTGGTGGCGCAGATGCTTGAGGCGGCCGGGGTTCGCGCCCAGGTCTTTAATGATCACGCCGCCGGCGCACTGGGCGAATTACCGGCAACCGAGACCTGGCCCGAGGTGTGGGTCGAACGCGACCACCAGTTGACTATGGCTCGCTCACTGATCGCAGACTACGAGTCGGCACCGGACCAGACTGTGCTTTGCCAGGACTGTGGTGAATCGAATCCTGTTACCTTTGAGATCTGCTGGCAGTGCCGCCAGCCATTACCGGGCCGACTCTGAACGCTTTAACTGATCGCATCTGCTATCGTGGCGCGTTCTAAAAAGCGCCGAGGCCGCCGTATCACCTGGCGCAGCGCCGTGGTCCTGTTGGGCCTGGCGACGCTCGGTGCTGGGGCGGTGTGGGTGGTGCGTCTGGATATCACAGTACGCCACCAGTTCGAGGGCGCTCGCTGGTCGTTACCGGCACATGTTTACTCGCGTCCGCGGCAGTTGCACGAAGGATTGCCGCTCAATTCAGCGGTGCTTGAGCGCGAACTCGAAGTCCGTGGCTATCGCAAGGACGCCAGCGCCCGCTCCCCTGGCACCTTTCGTTTAGGCAAGAGTCAAGCCACGGTGTATCTGCGTGGTTTCGATGGCCTGCAGGGGCGAGTTCTGCCGATACGGGCACAGGTCGTTTTTGCCCATGGCCGTATCAGTGCGTTGACTGCGGACAATGGCCAACAGCTCGATGGGGCGTTGCTCGAGCCGGTTCGCCTTGGCAGTATCTTGCCGCTGCGTCACGAGGACCGTGCGCCGGTGGCGCTACACCAGGTACCCGGCCTGTTGCTGCAAGGTCTACTGGTCATGGAAGACCGCCGGTTCATGGATCACCATGGCATCGACCCCCTGGGGGTGATACGCGCGCTGCTGCAGAACCTCCGTTCCGGGCGCGTGGTGGCCGGCGGCAGCACTCTGACCCAGCAGCTGGTAAAGAATCTTTACCTAGAGCCAAGCCGAACGCTGCGGCGCAAGGCTACTGAAGCGGTGATGGCGCTATTGCTGGAATGGCATTATGGCAAATCGGAGATCCTCGAAGCCTATATCAACGAGGTGTTTTTGGGCCAGTCTGGCAACCGGGCGATTCATGGCTTTGCGCTGGCGAGCGAGCATTACTTCGGCCGCCCGCTTGACGAACTGCCAGCACCGGCGCTGGCACTGCTGGCCGGCATGGTCAAGGCGCCGAGCGCTTATGATCCACGCCGCCATCCACAACGTGCCCGCCAGCGGCGCAACCTGGTGCTGGCCGAGCTCGTCCGGGCCGGGCAGATCGATCCTGCCAGGCTGAAAAGTCTGCAAGCCTCCCCCTTGGGGCTGGCGTCGACGCTTGGGGGCACCCGCACCAGCGGCTCAGCCTTTTTTGATTACGTGCGCCGCCAGGTGCAGCGCCATTTTGATCCGGCCATTGTGCAAACGCAGGGGCTGCGGATTCATTCCACGCTGGATCCGCTGATTCAGCACGCCGCCCAAGGCGCGCTCAAAGACACTCTGGCCGATCTGGAAAGTACCCATAAGCTGCCAGCGGGCAAAATGCAGGGAGCGATCGTGGTACTGCAGGTTGATAACGGAGAAGTGCTCGCCGTGGTCGGTGGGCGCCAGGGCAGCCGCGGCGGGTTTAATCGGGCACTGGATGCACGCCGCCCCGTCGGCTCTTTGCTCAAGCCCGCGGTATACCTTGCTGCGCTGTCCAGGCCTCACCGCTACCACCTGCAAAGCATCCTGGATGACAGCCCCTTTGAGTGGCGTGCCAATGGCGCGAAACCTTGGCGGCCGCGCAACTATGATCGCAAGGATCACGGCCAGGTTGAGCTGATCGATGCGTTAGCGCAGTCCTATAACGTGGCTACCGCCCGCCTTGGTCTGACGGTGGGCCTGGAGCAGGTGATCAAGGTCTTGCAATCCGCCGGTATTGTGCGCCCCTTGCTGGCGTTTCCATCGATTACCCTGGGCGCGGTAGATCTTGCGCCAGTGGAGATCGCGCAGATGTACCAGAGTCTGGCTTCAGGTGGGCATCGCGCGCCACTGCGCACCATCCGTTGGATTGCCGACAGCGATGATCGCCCGCTTGCCCGTTATCCTTTGCGCTCACAGCTGGCGCTGGACCCCAGCGGAGTTTTTCTGGTGAACCGGGCTTTGCAAGAAGTGGTTCGCAGCGGTACTGCCCGCGCGCTGACGCGGGAATTTCCTAAGTCATTGGCGCTCGCCGGCAAGACGGGCACCACCGATGGTTATCGGGACAGCTGGTTTGTGGGCTATGCCGGCAATATTCTGGCGGTGGTGTGGCTGGGGCTGGATAACAATGAGCCAACCGGCCTGACGGGCGCCAGCGGTGCTCTTAAGGTCTGGGCTCGGTTGATGCGCCAGTTGCCATTGCGACCCGTGCAGCTGTATCAGCCCAGGAATATTACCTGGGTGCGCAGCGCATCTTCATTGATTGATGCGCCCTGTACCGTGGGCGATGCGATGCCTTTCGTGATCGGCACACAGCCCGCAGGCATGCGATCGTGCTCCCCAAGCCAGGCCAGCGCAAAAGAAAAAACCAAATCCTCAAGCTGGTGGCAGGGCGTACCCGCGATGTTGCCCGATCTGGACAGCCGGCCGTGAGCTATAGTGGCGCACGAACCTCAACGAGGCCGCGATTGCATGGCTGTTATGGGCAATGGTGTAAAATACGCTCTCTTTTTGCCGGAACAAGAAACATGACCGGCATAGGCCGATCCTGCCATGACCAGTGAACTTTCCACCCGTATGCGTAGCGGCCAGACCTGGCTGCGTCTGGCGCTGATGATCATCTACTTTTTTGTAGTCTATACCGTGGTGCGCCTGTTGGTCGGCATCAGCATGTTGTTCCAGTTTGTACATCAGCTGGTAAAAGGTGCCCAGGCTGAACGTCTGCATGAATTTACTGCTGACTTGAACTCGTTCAGTTACTCCGTTCTGCAGTACCTGACCTTCAATTCCGACGAGCGGCCGTTTCCTTTTTGTGACTGGCCTGCCCCGAACGATCAGGACGATTCGTCTACCCATTATTGATGCTTTAGCTTTGCCGCATCGTTTTGCGGCCCTATCAGGGATCTCCATGGAGCCGCGCTACTCACCGCAACAACTGGAATCGGCTGTCCAGGCCTGGTGGCTGGAACAGCACAGTTTTAAGGTCACAGAAGACCCGGATCGCGAGAAGTACTATTGTCTGTCCATGTTGCCCTACCCATCGGGCCAGTTGCACATGGGGCACGTGCGCAATTACACCATCGGTGATGTCATCAGCCGTTATCAGCGAATGCTGGGACGCAACGTTTTGCAGCCGATGGGCTGGGACGCCTTTGGCTTGCCAGCCGAGAATGCCGCGATCCAGCGCGCCGTTCCCCCGGCGCAGTGGACCTACCAGAATATTGAGCATATGCGCGGACAGTTGCAGCGCATGGGCTTTGCTTACGACTGGTCACGCGAGGTTACCACCTGCCGGCCCGAGTACTACCGCTGGGAGCAGTGGTTCTTTACCCGGCTTATGGAAAAAGGCCTGGCCTACCGCAAGAACGCCGTGGTCAACTGGGATCCGGTCGATCAGACGGTGCTGGCCAACGAGCAGGTTATCGATGGCAAAGGCTGGCGCTCCGGCGCGGTGGTCGAAAAACGCGAAATCCCGCAGTGGTTTATTCGTATCACCGCCTATGCCGACGAACTGCTTGAGGAACTGGACAATCTGCCGGGCTGGCCGGACTCGGTCAAGACCATGCAGCGTAACTGGATCGGCCGCTCCAGCGGCCTGGAAGTTGATTTTGCCTTGGCGGCGGGCGGTGATCCGCTGCGGGTTTTTACCACCCGACCGGACACAATATTCGGCGCTACCTTTATGGCGGTTTCCGCCGATCACCCGCTTGCGATTGAATCGGCTAAGACAGATCAGAGCGTAGCCGCGTTTATTGCGCAATGTGCCAGCGGTGGTGTCAGCGAGGTGGAACTTGAGTCCATTGAGAAAAAAGGTGTGCCGCTTGGTATCGACGCGATTAACCCCTTAAGCGGTGAGAAGATACCGGTATGGGTCGCCAACTTTGTGCTGATGGGATACGGGACCGGGGCGATTATGGCGGTGCCGGCACACGATGAACGCGACCACGCCTTTGCCACCCGCTACGGCTTGCCTATTATTCAGGTAGTGGCTCCGGCCAATGGCGAGGTGATAGATGTTTCTGCGGCATCGTGGCCAGCCAAGGACGACACCATCACTGTCAACTCCGGGGAATTCAGTGGCCTGGATTTTCAAAGCGCTTTTGAGCGCATTGCCGGTTATATGAAAGATCAGGGCATTGGCGAGCGCCAAGTGAACTATCGCCTGCGTGACTGGGGCGTTTCGCGACAGCGATACTGGGGCTGCCCTGTGCCGGTGATCTACTGCGATCGTTGTGGCGCAGTGCCGGTGCCGGATGCTGATCTGCCGGTGCTGTTGCCCGAAGATGTCACCTTCATGGGGGTGCAGTCACCAATCAAGGCCGACCCCGATTGGCGCGCGACATCGTGTCCAACGTGTGGCGCCGACGCACAACGTGAGACCGATACTTTCGATACCTTCGTTGAATCCAGCTGGTACTACGCCCGCTACTGCACCCCGGGCGCACAGGCCATGTTGGATAAGCGCGCGGATTACTGGCTGCCGGTTGATCATTACATTGGCGGCATCGAGCACGCCGTGATGCATCTTTTGTATTTTCGTTTTTGGCACAAGCTGATGCGCGACCTGGAGCTGGTCAGCAGTGATGAGCCAGTGACCAAACTGCTATGCCAGGGAATGGTGCTGGCTGAAGCTTACTATCATGACAGTACCGAGCAGGGCCGTGTCTGGGTGCGCCCCGATGAGGTTGAGATCAAAAAAGACGCCAAGGGTAAAACCACAGATGCGAAACGCTCAACCGATGGCGCTGCACTGACACCGACCGGCTGGACGACCATGTCCAAGTCCAAAAACAATGGCGTTGATCCACAGGGTCTGATTGACCGTTACGGGGCTGATACGGTGCGGTTGTTCACCATGTTTGCCTCGCCCCCCGAGCAATCGCTCGAGTGGAACGACGACGCGGTCGCCGGGTCGCAGCGTTTTCTACGCCGGATCTGGACACTGGTTTATAGCCACCGTGAGACCTTGCGCGGTGATAGCACCACCGCTGAGTCTCTCGATGAGCGAAGCCAGTCTCTTCGTCGGGTTTTTCATGGGGCGCTGCAGAAAATTAACCGCGGCATGGAGCGCCACCAGTTTAATACCGTGGTTGCCGCGTGCATGGAAAGTTTTAACTCCCTTGAGCGTTTTGACCCGGGCTCAGACCCGGTGCGTATAGCTGTGATGCGTGAGGTGCTGGGTATTCTGATTCGGGTACTGGCGCCGATTACGCCGCATCTTAGTCATGTGCTGTGGCAGGAGCTGAAGATGCCCGGCGAACTGCTGGATGCTCCCTGGCCCCAGGTGGACGAGGGTGCATTGGTGTCGGCGACCCAGGTGCTGGTAGTACAGGTCAACGGCAAACTGCGCAGCCAGGTAGAAGTTGCCCCGGATGCTGACGAGGCGGTTATCCGTGAGGCGGCGTTGGCTGATGACAAAGTTGCGCGCCATGTCGGGGATAAGCCGGTGCGCAAAATCATTGTAGTGCCGGGCAAGCTGGTTAATATTGTTATCTGAGTTATCCCGCTGTCATAACCGCAAGACAGCATCGCGGATAAGTTGGTTGATCACGCTGGCGCCATGAAGTGTGCTGTACATTAATCCGTTGGGCAAAATCGGTAATTATCCTTGGCGCCGCTAAGCTATCTATATCGATAATTTTTTGATCAGCTATTTGTTTTTGATGGAAAGTAAGTGCCTGTCCTAGCCACCCCGGATCTATTACCAGGCGGATCCACCTCGTACGCTCATGTTATCAAACCCCGCTCCGATGATGCTTGGTGCGACAGGGCCCTTTAGGCGGTATCAGTCGCTTGGTCTGATCGAGTATTCCGATGCCAGTAGGACTTGATTCTAAGTTGCAGATCACTCGATGATGTTATTGCTTTTTAAGCTTTTTGCACCACCGCTCATTGTTGGGATAGCAGGATGGGTATCGCGTCGCTGGGGTACCGCTGCCGGAGGCTGGATGGCCGGCTTGCCGGTCACGACCGGGCCCATTTCAGTTTTTCTGTTTGTTGAATACGGGGCCGATTTCTCGATCCAGGCAGGTCTGGGGGCGCTGTACGTAATGCCGGCCATCGCTGCGACGGCTGCCGGTTACCGCATGGCTGTCAGTTTCGGTTGCGGCTGGATTGCCAGCCAGGCAACAGCCCAGAGCTGTTACCTGGCGATGGTTTTTTTTCTGGCGCTTTTTAATCCAGATTCATCGCTGATTTTTTTGCTTAGCATGGGGTCGATCATTGCGGGCCTGGGATTTACCAGATCGTCGAGCCGATCACCGCTACCGGCTTTCTCATCCAATACCGTATTGGTGACGCGCATGGCGGTAACCACCGCGTTGGTGTTGGTCATTACTGTTCTGGCCCCTATGCTTGGGCCAATGTTGTCTGGGTTACTTGGCACCGTATTGATTGTGGCAGGCGTGCTGGCCGCAGCAGCCCACCGCGAGCACGGCAGCGCGGGAGGGCTCGCGGTGATGCGCGGCATGATGCAAGGGCAGATTGCGTTTTTGGCGTTTTATTTTGTTGTCTGGAGTTTGTTACCGCTGTTGGGTTTTGCCACTTACCTGCTGGCATTGGCCGCGGCCGGATTGTCTGGTGTTGTGGTTAACCGAGGGGAGCAGCGCTTGCGATCCTGAAATTGTTATCGCAACCGGTGAAATAGCCGCCTTCATAAAAACGCCAGAGCTCATGAGCGGATGCGCCAGAAAAACTGTCGAAGGTCTAAGATTCGGTTACAGACCGGCCGGTTCCCGGTCGCAGTGGTTGTGATCGTGCTGAATACAGTTGTGCCAGACCGTGATCACTGAGAGTTTCTAGTATTCCAGGTGATCATGCAGAGCCCCAGTCATCAGGCTGGGGTTCGTGGCAATCAGAAGGCCACCTAAAATCAGACCGGAACCTTGGGGGCTGTTGAGCAGGTGGGATATGTGAATCCACAACCGCGTGGTGTGATGATCGCGTAAGGCCGTCGCCCCAAGTGGCCTGAGCAGTCGTAACTGCCGTTGGGATCAGAAGATCTCAGTGATCTGTTTCATAGCTTTTTGCGACCGCCGCGACGATATGTATCCGCCGCTGTTCTCCACCGTTTAAGGCGGTGTGATAGCCCCGGGTATCTGTGAAGTAGACCGAGCCATCAGCAGGCAGGTGGGTCACGTGATGGTTGACGACAAACAGTGCCCCCGGGTTGCTGATGATCGGAATATGAATCCGTGGTTCGGGATCACGGTGCCAACTGTTGCAGTTGTACAACCCCTTTGACAGCACCCGCATACGGCCAACGGTAAAACGTGCGCTCAACGCGGCGTGCACCTGCTCAAAGTAGGTATCAGTAAACAGAGGATCAAACTCACCGAACGACGCTTCATCTACCAGGTCCTCCCGGGCCACTTCCTGGTAGGAGTCGTCAGGCCGCAGCCAGTAGCGCCCGGAAAGATCGTTGGCACTGATGTCGGGCGTATCCGGGTTGCGGGTCAGTGGTAGGGCGGCGAAGCCTTGTGCCTGCATGTCGCCCATGAAATCATGTCGCGCCAGACATTGGTCCAGCGCCTTACGCAGGTGGGCGATATTAAAGCGCAACGACAGCTTTTGGATGCCTGGGCCGGGAACAAAGTTTGCCACCGAGGTCGTATCCGGCCGCTCGGCAAGCCAGCCTGCGATGGCTTGGCGGTCGTTTTTAATAG
>JAPKAJ010000370.1 GCA_028825345.1 Arenicellales bacterium
CGACAGATCAATCGTTTCTCGCTTTCTCAGAGGAATGGACGAAGACAGTGCTGGCCGAACACCCGGCTGATATGTCGGCCGTGTCATTGATGTTGCTCGCCGGGGGGAAATCAGTTGAGGAGACTCGACAAACCTTGATCGCAAAGATTGGGGAAAATATTTCTGTTAGGCGGTTCGAAGTGATCCAAGGAGAGCCAGGAGAAATATTTGGCTATTCTCACGGCACTCGCATAGGCGTGCTGGTAAAGATGGTCAATTCAGATACTCCCAGCCTGGGTCGTGATATTGCGATGCATGTGGCGGCCAGTCAACCAGTGTGTATCGACGAAACCGGGATGCCTTCCGATGTACTCGAAAAGGAACGGGATATCTATAGGGCTCAAGCGATCGACAGCGGTAAGAGTGACGAAATCATTCAGAAAATGGTTGAAGGGAAGGTTCGTAAATTCTTGAAGGACAACACATTGGTGGGCCAGCCTTTTGTTAAAGACCCGGATACAACAGTTCGGGATTTGTTGAAGGCCCATGGGGCAGTTGTAGTCGCGGTGCCTCGATTTGAAGTGGGTGAGGGATTAGAAAAGCGAGCCGACGATTTTGTTTCGGAGGTAATGGCGCAGGCGCAGGCGCAGGCGGGCTGATCAGTGCAAAGCCGGGGCGGTTCGTCTCGAGCCCGTTTTCTGGTAAAGCTGAGTGGAGAAGCGCTGGGCGGGCCTTCAGGTGTCGGTGTCGATGGCACTGCCGTAGCCAACATTGGGCGCGAGGTCGCCCAAGCCCACGACCAAGCTGAAGGTTTAGCGGTTGTTATCGGAGGAGGGAACTTTTTCCGTGGCGGCCGATCGCTACCCTGGTCGGTCGACCGGGTAACCGGTGACCACGTGGGGATGCTGGCGACAGTGATGAACGGGTTGTTGTTGCACGATTGGTTTAAGAGTTCCGGTGTTCGGGTTTCAGTTTTTTCAGCCCTGCCGGTGTCCGGAGTAATCCAGCCGTATAACCCTCATCGGGTCCGAGAAGACCTGGCCCAGGGAATACTGGTAATCCTGGCAGGCGGGACCGGGAATCCCTATTTCACGACCGATACTACTGCTTGTATCCGGGGGTTAGAGATCGGCGCGGCTGCTGTTATTAAGGCCACCCGCGTGGACGGGGTTTTTGATCGCGACCCGGAGACCGATTCATCAGCAATGCGGTATGATCGGGTCACGTTTGATATTGCAATACAAAAGGGCCTGGCCATTATGGACTCGACCGCGTTTGCGATTTGCCGGGACAACAAATTGAAGATTCGCGTTCTCGATATCGCTAAACCCGGTAATCTGGCCCGCGCGGTCCAAGGAGAGCCAGTGGGTACTTTGGTGACCTGGGAAGAGGAGACTGAATGATCAACGAGATCCTGATCGACGCTGAACAACGGATGAAAAAAAGCAGCGAAACAGTTGCCACGGAGTTCACGCGTATCCGAACCGGAAGAGCGAGCCCCGCACTTCTCAACCACATAATGGTTGACTACTATGGTAATTCAGTGCCGATCGCACAGGCCGCGACGGTCAGCGTTTCTGACGCTCGAACTTTGCAAGTCCAAGCCTGGGAGAAAAGTATGGTCGCCGCGATTGAAAGGGCGATTATGGAGTCAGATCTCGGACTGAACCCGATGACCGCCGGTGAAGTCATCCGAATTCCCTTGCCAGTCTTGAGCGAGGAACGGCGAATCGAGATGACAAAAATCGTTCGGCACGAAGGAGAGAATGGCAAGATTGCTATCCGGAATATTCGACGGGATGCACTTGGCGACGCGCGCGATCTGGTAAAGGAAAAAGAAATCGGCAAAGATGAAGAAAAGCGTGCCGAAGCTGAAATTCAGATCCTTACTGATCGTTTCGTTGGGCTGGTCGAACAAATGGTCTCGGAAAAAGAAACCGAGGTAATGGAGGTCTGAAGTTGGGCGTCAAAGCGCCACCTCCCATTGATCGCGGCGAGTTATCCACAGACCCGACGAAAGACCGCTTGGTACCGCGGCATGTGGCGGTGGTGATGGATGGCAACGGTCGCTGGGCCCAGGTCCGGGGAAAAGCCAGAATTCAAGGCCACCGCCGTGGTGTCGAGACTGCCAGGCAATTGACCTCACTGTGCGGTCGGGCTGGCGTCGAATACTTGACACTTTTTGCGTTTAGCAGCGAGAACTGGAAACGCCCGCCAGAAGAAGTGCGTTTTTTGACCCGACTACTCATTAGCTCGCTCGAAAACGAGATTTCCCGCCTTCAGGAGAATCAGATTCGACTGAATGTCATCGGAGATTTTCGACCATTCGGCCAGAAGGTAGAGGAATTGATCGCCCGCGCGCATGAGCAGACCTTTAGCAACACGGCGATGACGCTGACCATTGCGTTGAACTACGGGGGGCGCTGGGACCTGACCGAGGCAGTTCGAGAACTCGCAAGAGCCTGCGAAGAACGACGCTTGACGGCAAGCGATATCGACGAGTCGACTCTCAGCCAGACCCTGAG
>JAPKAJ010000068.1 GCA_028825345.1 Arenicellales bacterium
AGAATCCTCACTTTATTCTCCGGCGGTTTTTCCGCTACCCTGTACTGGCTCGGATGCTTGCCAACTACCTGCCCGTCCTACTGTTCCTGCTAACGGGAATCGGCATCGGCGTTGTTGCGCTCGCAGCCGGGAGGGTGCTTAGCCCCAGCAACCCCTACCCAGATAAACTGTCGTCTTACGAATGCGGCTTCGAGGCTTTTGAAGATACGCGGATGAAGTTCGATGTTCGCTATTACCTCGTCGCGATCCTGTTTATTATCTTTGACCTTGAGATTGCCTTCCTGTTTCCATGGGCGATTGTGCTCGACGACATTGGTGTTTTTGGCTTCATGGCAATGATGGTGTTTCTACTGATTCTAGTTGTGGGTTTTGTTTACGAGTGGATGAAAGGGGCGCTGGAATGGGAGTAAGACCTTATGTCACTTGAAGGGGTCATGTCACAAGGTTGGGCGACGGCCCGCCTGGATGATCTGATTAACTGGGCAAGAACGGGTTCCATGTGGCCGATGACCTTTGGGCTTGCCTGTTGCGCCGTTGAGATGATGCATGCCGGGGCCTCACGTTATGATCTGGATCGTTTTGGGGTTATTTTTCGCCCGAGTCCTCGTCAGTCCGATGTAATGATTGTTGCCGGTACGCTGACCAACAAGATGGCCCCTGCGCTACGGCGGGTTTACGATCAAATGCCTGAACCTCGGTGGGTAATTTCAATGGGCTCATGTGCGAATGGGGGCGGGTACTATCACTACTCCTACTCGGTCGTACGAGGCTGTGACCGCATTGTGCCCGTTGATATCTATGTGCCCGGATGCCCGCCGACCCCTGAAGCGTTGATCTACGGCATCATCCAGCTACAGAAGAAGATCAAGCGCGACGACACCATCGCACGCTGAAACGATCGACAAATAATGGAAGAAAGTGCTCCAGCATCGGGGGTGGAACAGCTTGCGCAGGTCTTTGGGGCTTCAATGCAAACGGCGTACGGCGAGAACACACTTATCGTGCAAGCCGAGCAGCTTATCCCATTGCTTGAAATGCTTCGCGATGACCCGCAGACTCGATTTGAGCAGCTGATTGATCTGTGTGGGGTTGATTTCAGCGATTATCCACCTGACCCGACAGGGCACCCGGAGCGGTTCGCTGTGATCTATCACCTGTTGTCGGTCAGTCGAAACGATCGAATCCGTGTGATCGCCTACGTTGCCGAAGATCGCCCGGTGGTACCGAGCGCAATTGGCGTTTTTGCCTGCGCGGACTGGTACGAAAGGGAAGCCTTCGATCTTTTTGGAATTTTGTTCGATGGGCACCCAGATTTGCGCCGCTTACTGACCGATTATGGGTTTATCGGTCACCCCTTCCGTAAAGATTTCCCATTGAGCGGACACGTTGAAATGCGTTTTGATGAAAAAAAGGGTCGAGTGGTTTACGAACCGGTATCGATCGAGCCCCGAGTTACGGTGCCGCGGATCATACGGTAGGATCACGATTCTTGACTGAGATTCGTAATTACACCATGAACTTCGGCCCGCAGCACCCGGCTGCGCATGGTGTTCTGCGTTTGGTGATGGAGATGGATGGGGAGGTGGTAGAACGAATCGATCCCCATATTGGTCTACTGCATCGTGCCACCGAGAAACTTGCCGAGAGTAAGCCTTACAACCACAGTATCGGATACATGGATCGGCTGGACTATGTATCTATGATGTGTAATGAACACGCCTACGTGCTGGCGATTGAGAAACTGCTGGGCGTTACACCCCCCCTGCGGGCTCAGTACATCCGGGTTATGTTTGCAGAGATTACCCGGATTCGCAACCACCTGCTATGGATTGCAGCGCACGGCCTGGATATCGGAGCGATGGCAGTTTTCCTTTATGCGTTCCGCGAGCGCGAGGACCTGTGCGACGTCTACGAGGCCACTTCTGGCGCTCGGCTGCACGCAGCCTATTTTCGGCCAGGCGGAGTCTATCGTGATCTGCCCGATGAGATGCCGAAGTACTCTGCATCTTCGGTGCACGGAGAGAAAGAAACCCGACAGAGGAACAGTAACAGGGAAGGTTCGGTACTGGATTTTATCGAATCTTTCGTTGAGCGCTTCCCCAAGTGCGTAGACGAATACGAAACATTATTGACTGATAACCGAATTTGGAAACAACGTACCGTTGATATAGGAGTTGTTACCCCCGAACGAGCGTTGCAGTTGGGGTTTACTGGGCCGATGCTGCGCGGGTCCGGCGTTGAGTGGGATCTTCGACGCAAACAGCCCTATGAGGTTTATCCTCAACTGAAGTTTGATATACCCGTTGGCAGTACTGGGGATTGTTATGACCGGTATCTGGTGCGTGTCGAGGAGATGCGTCAATCCAATCAAGTGATCAGCCAGTGCGTAGACTGGCTAAAAAACAATCAGGGTCCGGTGATGATCGCAGATCACAAGTTGGCGCCACCTCAGCGAACCGGGATGAAACAGGACATGGAATCCCTGATTCATCACTTTAAATTATTCACCGAAGGCTACAGCACTCCTCCTGGGCAGGTATATCAGGCCGTAGAGGCACCTAAAGGCGAATTCGGTATCTATATTATTTCCGATGGTGCTAATAAGCCTTACCGCTTGAAAATCCGGGCCCCAGGTTTCCCTCACTTGGCATCGCTTGACGAGATGGCGCGTGGCCACATGCTGGCCGATGTGGTCGCGATTATCGGCACCCAGGATATCGTTTTTGGAGAGATAGACCGTTGAACAAAGACGGCGAGTTCCAGTTATCCGATTCGATAATCCTGAGGATAGAATCTGAGGCGGATAAATACCCCATTCGAAAGGCTGCGGTGAAATCAGCTTTGCGCTACGCGCAGGCTGAACATGGCTGGATCAGCAAAGATATTGTGGGAGCTGTCGCCAGACTATTGGACCTTGAGCCTATAGAGGTATTTGAGGTCGCCACCTTTTACGATATGTTTTATACCTCGCCCGTTGGGCGACATCCAATTCGGGTTTGCACCAATGTTTCTTGCCTATTGCGCGGCTCTACTGGCATCGTGGATCGCTTGCGCGAAGATCTGGCGGTTGAATTTGGTGAAACCAGTTTCGATGGGCGTTTTACGCTACTCGAGGCGGAGTGCCTGGGTGCATGCAGTGGCGCGCCGATGATGCTAATAGATGATGATTATCACCAAGACCTCGAGCCAGATCAGTTGGGCAGTATCCTAAAACCATACCAATGAGCCGTTCGAGTCAGGTGTTTGTCTGCCTTCCGCCATTGGAAGCACGGGAACCGTGGAGCCTTGCGTCCTATCGGGAACGGGGCGGCTACCAGGCGTGGGAGGGCGTATTGGATGGCCATACGCCACCTGGCGATCTGATAGAGGTGATCAAGGCGTCAGGTTTGCGTGGGCGTGGCGGCGCTGGATTTCCAACAGGTCTTAAGCTCAGTTTTATGCCGCGTGACGCTCAGGGCCAAAAATACATTGTTTGCAACTCTGACGAAAGCGAGCCTGGGACATTTAAGGATCGGGATATTTTGCGACTCAACCCGCATCAACTGATCGAGGGCATGGCAATTGCGGGTTATGCGATAGGGGCGACGGTTGGATATAACTATATCCGGGGCGAATACTATGAGCCGTGGGCTCGTTTCGAGGCGGCACTGGCCGAAGCCCATAGTGCGGGTCTGCTCGGGATTAATATCCGAGGTTCTGGAGTTGATTTTCAACTGTACAGCCAGCGCGGCGCAGGCGCTTATATCTGCGGTGAAGAAACCGCTTTGCTTGAATCTCTGGAAGGGAAAAAGGGGTTGCCCCGTTTCAAACCCCCGTTTCCGGCTCAAGTTGGAGCTTTTGGCCGTCCGACAACAATCAATAATACCGAGACCCTGGCCTCAATCCCGCCAATCCTACGTAAAGGCGCTCAGTGGTTCTCTGATTTGGGTGTTGAAAACAGCGGCGGCAGTAAGATCTTCTCGGTTTCCGGACACGTCAATCGACCCGGTAACTATGAAGTGCCGATGGGGATACCGTTTGCCGAACTGCTTGAACTGGCGGGCGGAGTTTTGGATGGACGAAGCCTGAAAGCAGTCATCCCAGGCGGGTCGTCGGTTCCGGTTCTCCCCGCGGAGCAAATCATGACCTGCACCATGGATTATGATGGTCTGGCGAAGGCTGGATCCGCACTGGGGGCGGGCTCAGTTATCGTAATGGACGAGTCGACCTGCATGGTGCAAGTACTGGAGCGTATCTCTTATTTTTATTTCGTTGAATCGTGTGGCCAGTGCACGCCGTGTCGCGAAGGCACCGGCTGGTTGTACCGAATGCTCAAACGAATCCGCTCTGGCCACGGTACCCCAGGAGATCTAGACCGTTTGAAATCGGTAGCGGATCGAATCGAGGGGCGCACGATCTGCGCGTTGGGTGATGCAGCCGCCTGGCCGGTACAAAGTTTTCTCAAACACTTTCGACACGAGTTCGAGGCGATGATTCCATCGCGGGTGGCGGCCTGATGGATTCAACAGTGATGATCAATTTGAGTATTGATGGGCGCGAAGTTCAGGCCCAGCCTGGCGCTATGATCATTCAAGTGGCCGATGCCGTTGGGATTTACATTCCACGATTTTGTTATCACGAGAAACTATCTATCGCGGCCAACTGCCGTATGTGCCTGGTGGAGGTCGAAAAAGCGCCCAAGCCATTGCCGGCCTGTGCAACGCCGGTTGCTGAAGGCATGGTCGTTAAGACTCGCTCTGCGTTAGCAACCGAGGCGCAGCAGGGCACTATGGAATTTCTGTTGATCAATCATCCGCTGGATTGCCCGGTTTGTGATCAAGGCGGTGAGTGTCCACTGCAGGACCAGGCAATGGGATACGGTCAGGATCATTCCCGTTATCTGGAAAGTAAGCGAGCCATGCCGGCACTCGATCTGGGTCCACTGATTGCCACTTCCATGACCCGTTGCATCCACTGCACCCGCTGTGTTCGGTTTGGCCAAGAAGTTGCCGGCGCTATGGAGTTGGGCGCGACTGGTCGCGGCGAGAGCATGGTTATCGAAACCTACCTGGATGGTACCGTTGATAGCGAGGTGTCGGGGAATATGATCGACCTGTGCCCGGTAGGAGCTCTAACTTCGAAACCATATCGCTTCACTGCACGACCGTGGGAACTTCTAAGTCATAACGCAGTGAGCCCGCACGATTGTCTCGGATCAAATCTGACGATACAGACCGCGCAAGGTAACGTGAAACGGGTAGTACCTCGCACTAACGAGTCCGTCAATGAATGCTGGTTGTCGGATCGCGATCGATTTGCCTATGCTGGGGCCGATTGTGACGATCGATTCACCCAACCTTTGGTTCGAACCAGTGACGGTATGAAAGAGGTTTCCTGGGAGCAGGCGCTTAAGGAAGCAGTTGGGATTCTGAAAAAGACCCAAACCGCACCAGGCCTGGGCGTCGGAGCGCTGATTCACCCGATGAGCAGTGCTGAAGAGTTTTTTCTGCTACAAAAGCTTATCCGCGGCCTGGGCTCCTGCCATATCGATCACCGGTTATTCCAAAAAGACTTCTCGGACGATGCGTCCATGCCAGCTTACCCAGGTATCGAGACACCGCTCCCAGAGTTCGATCAGCTTAGTGGTGTAGTGCTGATAGGGTGTGATCTACGTAAAGAATTACCCCTGGTGAGCTTAAGAGTGCGTCGGATGGCCCTGGCAGGCGGACAGGTTGGCATGCTGGGGTGTTTTGCGGGCGATCCTAATTTCCCGATCGCGGCGCGAGAATTGGTGAGCCCGCCGGACTTACTGGGCGCTTTATGCACTTTGGTTTTAGCAATTGAAGGGGGTGCGGATGCGTTGCCCGCACAACTGCAATCACGGATCGACCCAAACGGCGATTCGGATCGTTTTTTATCTCTTGCCCGGATCCTCGACGGCGCAAAGGGTAATGGTTTGATTATTCTCGGTCAAAGCGCTGTAAACCACCCGGAGGCAGCTGGACTGCGGGCCGCAGCCAGTGTGCTGGCCGAAATCACCGGCTCTCAGGTAGGTTGGATTCACCCAAACAATAGCGCTGCTGCGTGGTGGTCTGGCGCAGTACCTCATCGTTTACCCGGAGGGGTAAAGCCGGCCGTGGAGGGAGCCAACGCTCAGTCAATGACCGAGCTCGATCTGGACACGGTGGTGCTTTTTGGTTTGGAGCCGGCCCTGGATCATGCGGACCCCGCGAGTCTCAATAAACTCCTTGCACGGGCGCGAAGCGTAATCTCTTTCAACGCATTCCGCTCAGGTGTACCGGATCAGGCCCGAATTGCGTTACCCATTGCTCCTTATACCGAATCTTCCGGTACCTTTTTGAATTGCAATGGGAAGATGCAGTTCTCCCGAGCAGCAATCAAATCGCAGGGAAATTCACGACCGGGATGGAAGATTTTACGGGTACTTGGCAATTTTCTTGATTTGGAAGGTTTTGACTACGTCGATATATCTGACGTATCAATAGAGCTCCCAGAACCCACTCAGGTCCGTGCCCGGACCAAGCCCCAAGCATGGAGTAGTCCAAACGCTTGGCGCACGAGCATCGTGGCCGGAAGTCTGTTCCGTGTGGGAGATGTTCCCATTTATCGTGGCGACCCGGTTGTTCGTCGTGCGACGGCTTTAGGGCGCACCCAGGATGGCTGGCGCGCCAGTTTTTGCCGCCTGCACCCCCAGGAAATGGTGTCCCGCGGTTTGAGCGACGGTGGCAAAGCGCGGGTTTTCAACGAGGTCGGATCCGTAAGTATCGGCGTATTGTCGGATAGCGGTATCCCGCCAGGCTCGATCTATCTCGCTGGTGCACACCCCGAGGCATCTGAGCTCACTGTATCCGATCGACTATCCGTTGAGGCTATAGGCTAAACGCCATGACCTGGCTCCTTGCGTTCTGGGCGGAACTGCCGCTTATCGTACAACTTGGCGTAAAGATAGTCGCCATCATTGGCCCTTTGATGGTCGCGGTCGCTTATTACACGCTGGCTGAGCGCAAAGTCATTGGTTATATGCATGCGCGCATCGGGCCCAACCGGGTGGGCCCGCGCGGGCTACTTCAGCCGATAGCAGATGCCCTCAAGCTGATGTTCAAGGAGATGATCGTACCGACTAATGCGGATCGTTATCTTTTTATTATTGCCCCGATATTGGCTCTTGCTCCGGCCCTTGGTGCCTGGGCGGTCGTCCCTTTTACCGATACCTTGGTACTCGCCGACATCAATGCCAGTTTGTTGTATGTATTGGCGTTAACCTCCATGGGAGTCTATGGCGTGGTAGTGGCCGGGTGGGCGTCCAATTCAAAGTACGCGTTTCTTGGGGCTATGCGCTCCGCCGCACAAATCGTGTCTTACGAAATTGCCATGGGTTTTGCCTTGGTGGGCGTGTTGATGGCAGCCGGAAGCCTTAATCTCAGGGAGATCGTACTCGCGCAATCGGGCGGAATACATCAGTGGTTTTTTATTCCTTTGTTTCCGCTTTTCCTGGTCTATCTGATCAGTGGGGTCGCGGAAACCAATCGTTCGCCGTTTGATGTCGCGGAGGGAGAATCAGAGATCGTAGCGGGTTTTCACGTCGAATACTCCGGAATGGGCTTCGCCGTATTTTTTCTGGCCGAGTACGCCAATATGCTCCTCATTTCGGCGTTGACCGTACTCATGTTTCTTGGCGGATGGCACGCGCCAGCACAAATCCCGCCATTCATCTGGGTTCCGGGATTGTTCTGGTTTTTTGGCAAGTTAGCGGCGGTAGCCTTTTTGTTTCTTTGGTTTCGTGCCACGTTCCCGCGCTATCGTTATGACCAAATTATGCGGCTGGGCTGGAAAGTCTTCATTCCGATCACACTGGTCTGGATTACCGTGATTGGGTTTGCAAAATTCTTCACCCCGTTTGGCCACTGGTTCGGCTGACACTCCCCTATGTTCAAACGCATTTTTAATACCTGGTTTCTACTCGACCTCGTCAGAGGTTTAGCGGTAACTGGCGGTTATTTCTTTCGCAAGAAGATTACGATCCAGTACCCGGACGAAAAGACTCCGAAATCTCCCCGGTTTCGTGGACTGCATGCGCTACGTCGTTACCCCAACGGTGAAGAACGCTGCATTGCTTGCAAGCTTTGCGAGGCCGTGTGTCCGGCGCTGGCGATCACCATTGAGTCGGAAGAACGAGATGACGGCACCCGCCGGACTACCCGATATGATATCGACTTATTCAAATGCATTTACTGTGGGTACTGTGAGGAAGCATGTCCGGTTGATGCGATTGTACTTACCGACCTACACGAATATCACTTTGAGACCGGCGCATCTGGCACTATCAATAAGTTAGATCTGTTGCGAATAGGTGATACCCAGGAGGGCGCAATCGCGCGGGCCCGCGAAGCGGATGCTGGGTACCGCTAAAACGATGACTTTCCTGCAACTCATTTTTTACATCTTTGCCACAGTACTGGTCGGCGCCAGTCTTATGGTCATTACTGTGCGAAATCCTGTACGCGCTGCGCTTTTTTTAGTGTTGGCGTTCTTCAGCGCCGCGTGCCTGTGGTTAACGCTTGAAGCAGAGTTTTTGGCGATTACTCTGGTGTTGGTTTATGTCGGAGCGGTCATGGTGCTCTTTCTCTTCGTGATCATGATGCTTGATGTCAATATTGCGCAAATGCGCGCTGGCTTTGCCCGCTACTTGCCTTTAGGGCTCATCGTTGCTGTGGTAATGGCCGGGGAGTTAACGTTGGTGATGCTTTCCGGTGAATTCGGCTTGGACCATGCGCCACGGCCGGCCGGGCAGTCAGCTGACTACAGTAACACCCGGGCGCTGGGCGAAGTCATCTACACCGATTATGTTTTTGCGTTCGAGCTAGCCGCATTAATTCTTCTGGTCGCGATCATCTCTGCAATTTCGCTCACATTGCGTCGTCGCCCCCAGACTCGTACCCAGTCTCCGCAAAAACAGGTCCGGGTTCGAAAGGAGGATCGCCTTCGTGTTGTTCGAATGCCGTCCAGCGAGAAAAGCAAGCCATGATCCCGCTTTCTCATTATTTAGTGGTTGGGGCGTTATTGTTCGCGATCAGCGTAGTAGGCATTTTTATTAACCGTAAGAATCTGGTCATCATCTTGATGGCGATAGAGCTTCTATTGCTGGCAGCAAATATGAATTTTGTAGCTTTCTCGCATTATCTGGGAGATCTGTCCGGGCAGGTGTTTGTTTTTTTCATTTTGACTGTCGCCGCAGCAGAAGCAGCGGTTGGCCTGGCGATCTTGATCGTGTTGTTTCGCACGCGGCGCTCGATCAACGTACAGGATCTGGATAGCCTGCAAGGCTGACCTTCCGGCATGACAAAAGAGCTCCTATATCTGGCTATTCCGCTTTCGTGCCTGTTCGCAGCTCTTATTGCAGGGTTCTTTGGGGCCAGGATCGGTCGATCTGCTGCCCACTGTGTCGCGATAGCAGGCGTCGGCTTGTCGTTTGTGTTGTCACTCGTGGTAGCGATCGATGTTTTTTCAGGGAATATTTATAACGGCACAATCTATACCTGGGCGAATATTGGCCCGATTCGTTTTGAGATTGGATTTTTGTTGGATCAGTTGTCGGTAGTGATGATGGTTGTAGTGACATTTGTGTCCCTTATGGTCCATATCTACACCATCGGCTACATGGCCGATGATCCAGGATATACCCGATTCTTCAGTTATATAGCCCTGTTTACATTCGCCATGCTCATCCTGGTGATGTCTAACAATTTCCTGCAGTTGTTCTTCGGCTGGGAGGGGGTAGGGCTCGTGTCTTATTTGCTGATTGGTTTCTGGTATGAAAGAGAATCTGCTATTCGAGCGAATCTCAAGGCATTTCTGGTCAATAGGGTTGGAGACTTTGGGCTTGTTCTTGGGATCGGCGCTGTTCTCGCACTTTTTGGCACACTGGACTACGCAACAGTCTTCTTTGCGGCGCCGGGAAAAGTCAATGACGTAATTATCGGTCCTCTCGGATATGAATGGCACTGGATGACCTTGATCTGCCTTTTATTGTTTGTTGGGGCGATGGGTAAATCGGCTCAGGTACCGCTTCATGTCTGGCTGCCGGACTCAATGGAGGGGCCGACTCCGATCTCGGCTCTGATTCATGCCGCAACCATGGTTACCGCAGGTATTTTCCTGGTCGCACGCATGTCACCACTTTTTGAACTCTCTGTTACTGCTTTGTCGGTCGTTCTGGTGATTGGCGCGCTGACAGCGTTACTGATGGCACTGGTCGCGTTGATTCAAAACGACATCAAGCGGGTGGTAGCGTACTCCACCCTTTCCCAACTGGG